>CAJPNA010000038.1 GCA_905371865.1 uncultured Carnobacterium sp. | reverse complement strand
TTTTTGAAGAGTGGGTAAACGATTGGAACTGCGATTACTGTGAAAATAGCGGACCCAAACGTTCCTGTAATTTTATTGATGGCTTGAATAAATGCAGGTGTTAATGCGAGACCGCCGACAATCATGCCTCGTAAGAATGTGTATTTAATAATATTGACGATGATTTTTACGATAGCAGCAACTACGCCGACTATAATAACGTTTGCGATTTTGTCATCTTTATTCATTGCTTTTTCGTATACAAGATGAATCACATAGCAGACGATTAATGATTCAAGAATCGTTTCCCAAGCAACTGAAGCGTAGCCGTTTAATAAATCAAAGATTCCAAGACCAATAGTAGCAGCGAGAGCACCGCGTTTTGTTCCAAAGATTAAACATCCAATGACAACAAGCGCGTTTCCAAAATGAACGAACTGTGTTGTGAATGGCATTTGGATTCTAAAGGCGCTAACTCCCAAAAAAATTAAAGCTGCGAAAAGGCTTGTTTGAACTAAATCTCTTAAATCTGTATTTTTCATAATAACACCTCGGTAGTAAATTTTGTAGTAAGTATTCCAAGTTTTTTCTCGATTGGAATGCCGAATGGAATTTTTTCAGGTTCTTTGCTGCATAATTGGAGCACTTCGTCAATAAATTGCAATGTAAAGGATAGTGCGTCTTCGATAGGCATTCCTTGTAGAATACATGCAGTCGCTAAAGCGGCAAGTGTATCGCCTGTTCCATAAAAATGATGCGGATACTTTGTTTTGTAGAAATCAAAGAATGAATCCGTCTCTTTGGTATACACTTGAACACCTGTTAACTCCTCGCTATCAGGGCAACCAGTAATGATAACGTGTTTTGGCCCAAGTGGAGCTAGTTTCTTGGCTAGTTCCCTTGTAAAGTCCATCGTGATTTTTCCAGTAGGATAAGCCATTTCGGTTAATAAGCAAGCTTCCGTAATATTTGGATAAATCACATCAGCATGTTGAATGAGTTTCCTCATTGCGTCAACGTGTTCTGCTGTAAATCCGCTATATAATTTTCCGTTATCCCCCATGATTGGATCGACAAAAATTTTCGTAGACTCTGGCAATTTTTCAATGGTATCGACCATTAATTCAATTTGTTCTGTGTTTCGGAAGTATCCTGTTAAAATAGCGTCCGGGTTTAATTCCAGATTTTCCCATTGACAAAGTGACTGCCTCATAAATTCAGTTTGCTCTGCAATCGCGATATTTTTGAATCCACCGGTATGAGATGATAGAAGTACTGTTGGTAGTAGTATCGTTTCAATCTGACAACAAGCAAAAATCGGGATAGCGGGGGCAAGTGAGACCTTGCCAATTCCAGGTAAGTCGTTTGCGATTAATATTTTTTTCATATCTATTCCTCGAGTTTCAATGTATCTGTATTGTAAAACGGGACAGGTGAGGATACAATAGGGATGAAAATAAACTGTACCGGTACAGTGGAGGTGTGTCATGTATCAATATCAGCAATTAGCACAAGCATTAAAAAGCGAAATATTAAGCGGAACTCTGCAAAAAGGGGATAAACTACCTTCGATTCGAGAATTAGCTGCACGCTACGGAGTAAATAAGGATACGGTACAACGAGCCTTGCGTAGTCTAAAAGATGAAAGTTTTATTTATGCAGTCGAAAAAAGTGGCTTTTATGTATTAAAGAATTCTGAGCCGAAACCGTTGAAGGAATTTGAAGAAGACTATTCTCAACTTCCGATTGAGGACTTGCGTATCTGCTTTAATCAATCGCTTGCTAGTGCACATGATCTAAAACTAACTAAAAAAGAGCAAGCTTCTGGGATGGATGAATTGATTCAGGCGTTAATGCCTATTTTAGAAGAGTATGGGGTATATGCTTCGAAGGAACAACTAGTTATCACGACTGGAACTCAACAAGCGCTCTATATTTTGTTACAGCTGATTCAAGGGAAAAAGGTGTTGCTCGAACAACCGACTTATGCACGAATGAATGAATTGGTGAAGCATTTGAACATTTCGTACGAAACGATTGATCGCAGAATTGACGGAGAAATTGATTTAAACCGATTAGAGGAATTGTTTTCGAGTGGAAAATTTTCACTATTCTATACGATTTCTAGGTTTCATAACCCTCTTGGTGGAAGCTATAGTGAAGCGACAAAGAAAAAAATTGTAGAACTAGCGAGACGTTACTCTGTATATATTATTGAAGATGATTATATGGCAGACTTCGTAGAGGGGAATGCAACACCACTTCATTATTACGATATGGATGGAAGAGTTATTTACGTAAAATCCTTTTCGTCTATTTTGTTTTCAGCCTTGAAAATAGGGATTGTTGTCTTACCAAAAGAATTGGTAGAAACTTTTTCAATGCGCAAGCAGTGGATGGATTACGATTCAAACGTGATGATGCAAAAAACTTTTACCCTTTTTATTGAAAATGGAATGTTTGAGAAACATCGTAAAGAAATGGTTGGAAAATATATCGAAAAAAGTAAGCGCGCTAAGAATTGGATGATATCGTTAGGAATTCACGAAGGAGTTCTTCACGGTACACAATGGGTGTTTAAGAAAAATCCAATAATAGAAGAGAGACTACAAACCATGAAGCTTAAGTCGAAGCGTCTTGATGATTACTTTATCTCGAAAAATGCTCCCTCTTTGGAGCGGTTGGATTTGACTAAAATCCGCGAAATTTAGGTAAAAAGAAAGGTTAACAATTTATCTAAAAAATTTGCAAATCTCACACTTATTTGGTATAGTAACTACAACAATAATCGATCTCTATAAGGGAGTAACTGGCAACCAATCGTTGCGATAATATCAACAGCAAGCGAATTCTCGCTGGTATTATCTTGAACAGTGAGACTTATGTTTATTATCAAACGGATGATGGGCATAAGTCTCTCTTTTTATAGAAAAAGAAAAAGGAGTGTATTTTGTTGGAACAACAAACAAACCCCGTATATTTACAGTCAGTGGAGGAAGTTTTTAAAGAAGTTCAATCTAGCCCTTCTGGATTAAGTTCGCAAGAAGCTGCTTCTAGACTTGAAAAATACGGCGCAAACACATTACAGGAAGGTAAGAAAAAATCACTTTTAGAAAAATTTGTGGATCAATTTAAAGATTTCATGATTTTAGTGCTTTTAGTCGCTGCGGTTGTTTCGATGTTTGCACATAGTGGTGAGCCAGATTCTACAGATGCCATTATCATCTTAGCAGTAGTATTACTGAATGCTATTTTAGGGGTGTTCCAAGAATCAAAAGCTGAAGAAGCTATCGAAGCGTTGAAGAAAATGGCTTCACCTGTAGCAAGTGTTTTACGTGATGGACATGTAGAACATATTAAGGGGGAAGATATCGTAGTCGGAGACGTCGTTATCCTTGAAGCTGGGGATGTCGTTCCAGCGGATATGCGTTTATTCGAAGTGAATACAGTAAAAATTGAAGAGTCTGCTTTAACAGGGGAATCTGTTCCGGTGGATAAAGACTTAGTGATTCCTACAGGAGATGAAGTAGGGATTGGAGACCGTACAAATATGGCGTTCTCAAGTACAAACGTAACTTATGGCCGTGCTGTTGGTGTGGTTACAAGTACTGGTATGAATACAGAAGTTGGTAAAATCGCTAATATGTTAGCAAACACTGAAGAAGGTAAAACACCACTTCAAGAAAATCAAGATGCTCTTGGTAAATGGCTAACAATCATGATTTTAGTGATTGCTGTTATTATCTTCGTCGTAGGGATGCTTAGAGGAAATGAATGGACTCATATGTTATTAACAGCGATTGCGATTGCCGTAGCTGCAATTCCAGAAGGGTTACCAGCGATTTCTACAATTATCCTTGCATTAGGAACTCAAAAAATGGCGCAACGTAACGCTCTTGTTCGTAAATTGCCAGCGGTTGAAACATTAGGTGGAGTTGAAATTATCTGCTCCGATAAAACAGGTACATTAACACTCAACCAAATGACTGTTGAAAAAATGGTTTATGACAACGAAATTCATGATGCGTCAGAAGAAATTTCTAAGGACAACATGGCGCTTCGT
The DNA here is from genome assembly GCA_905371865.1 of uncultured Carnobacterium sp. GTDB lineage: Bacteria > Bacillota > Bacilli > Lactobacillales > Aerococcaceae > Granulicatella. The sequence continues at coordinate 6,233 of CAJPNA010000038.1, read as the reverse complement.
GTAATGAACTTAGCCAACGATACTAAGATTTCTCAAGACAATTCATTATTAGGGGACCCAACTGAAACAGCGATGGTTCAATACGGTCTTGATAAAAACTATGATGTATGTGAAGAGTTAGTAAACATTCCACGTGTTGCGGAAGTTCCATTCGATTCAACTCGTAAATTAATGACAACGATTCATCAATTAGAAGACGGTAAATACTTGGTTGCGACAAAAGGTGCTCCAGATATGTTGTTAGACCGTGTAACGAAGATTGAAAAACATGGTGAAGTTTCTGCATTCACTGAAGATGACCGTACAACATTAATGATATTAAATAAAGAAATGGCTACTCAAGCGCTTCGTGTGTTAGCAATGGCATATAAAGTGATAGATACTCTTCCTGAAACAATCGACACAGATTCAATCGAACATGATTTGATTTTTGCTGGGTTAGTAGGCATGATTGACCCAGAGCGTAAAGAAGCAGCTGCTGCGATTAAAGTGGCTCAATCAGCTGGTATCCGTACAATCATGATTACTGGTGACCACCGTGATACAGCCCAAGCGATTGCAAAACGTTTAGGGATTCTTCGTCCAGAGCAAGAAGACGGAGTATTAACAGGTGGCGAATTAAACGATATTTCGGATGAAGAATTAGAACGTACTGTTGAAACGTACTCTGTATATGCTCGTGTATCTCCAGAACACAAAGTTCGTATCGTAAAAGCTTGGCAAAAGAATGGTAAAGTTGTTTCGATGACAGGGGATGGGGTAAACGATGCTCCTTCACTTAAGCAAGCCGATATCGGTGTTGGTATGGGAATTACAGGTACTGAGGTTTCTAAAGGTGCTTCAGATATGGTACTTGCTGATGACAACTTCGAAACAATCGTAGTAGCTGTTGAAGAAGGACGTAAAGTTTTTTCGAATATCCAAAAAGCGGTTCAATATTTACTATCTGCCAACTTTGGTGAAGTAATGACGATGTTTGTTGCGACAATGGCTGGCTGGTCAATTCTAGAACCAATCCATATTTTATGGATCAACTTAGTAACAGACGTATTCCCAGCGATTGCTTTGGGTCTTGAAGAAGCAGAAGCAGATATCATGAACCACCCACCACGCGGTAAGAGCTCGAACTTCTTATCAAACGGTGTGTTACCAAGTATCTTCTACCAAGGTTTCTTCGAAGGTGCTATTACTTTGTTTGTATTCTGGTATGCGACTGAAGTAGCGAAATGGGGTAATCCAGTTGGGGAAACCATGGCGTTTGCAACATTAGGGTTAATCCAATTGTTCCATGCGTTCAACGTGAAATCAGTGTACAAATCACTTGGTGAAGTTGGTGCATTCAAGAACAAGATGTTTAACTATGCAATCCTATTATCCGCAGTAATGCTGTTAAGTGTAATGGTCATTCCTGGATTAACAACGGTGTTTGACGTAGCAACTCTAACGGCGGGTCAATGGTTGTTTGTAGCTGGCTCAGCATTCTCAATTGTTCCAATCATTGAAATTGCTAAAGCAATTATGCGCGCAATGGGGATGGATAAAGATTAATTAATTGACTCAAAAAGGCTCACTACTAGTGAGCCTTTTTCGTATATGAAAGTAGATTAGAGAGTTAAACTTTTATTCATCTGTGTATTTTGCTAAAATATTTTAAGTAGATTGGAGTGTGGGGATATGGTCATTACAAAAATTGAGGCGCAGAAGAAAAAAGGGCGTTACAATATTTATTTGAATGATGCTTTTGCCTTTGGTGTAGATGAGGCAACAGTTGTAAAGTATGCCTTATTTAAAGGGACCGAACTGACAAAAGAACAAATTGAAGAAATTCAGCATGATGATTGTATTCAGCAAGCCTATCAAAAAGCATTACACTTTTTAAACTTCAAGCTTCGTTCGACGAAGGAAGTCTATGAAAAATTAGAAAAATTGGAATTCGATGACGATATTATTAATGAAGTTCTTGGAAAGTTACATGAACAAAATTTTATCAATGATACGTTTTATGCTGAAAGCTATTTGAATCAGGCAAAGTTTGTTACATTCAAAGGGCCGAAGTCTGTCATTTTTGATTTACAGAAGAAGGGGATTAGTGACAAAGTCATTCAAACCGTTCTTGAAGGCTATTCTCTAAAAGAGCAGCTCGAAAATGCGATTCAAATCGCTCAGTCGTATTTAAAAGGACAAAAAAGAGTTACTACTAAAGTAGCAAAGCAAAAGGTAAAAGTATTCGTGATGCAAAAAGGATATTCGAAAGAAATTGCCGAAGAAGTAGTTCCTTTCCTATCGTTTGAAGCTCAAAACGAGATGGAAGAAGAATTGGCAATAAAGGAGATTGCAACTATTTACCGACGTATCACCAAAAAATATGAAGATAATGAATCAGCGCTATGGTATCAAATCAAAGGGAAGTTGTATCAAAAAGGATTTACTTCCAGTGTGATTGAACAAGCTATCGCGCAATTTGAAATGGAGAAAGAAGAATGGATTTAGCCGGAATTGGCGTAAAGATGTGGGACGAGAAGAAAATCAAGCGTTTTAGAAAGGCACTACTAAATTGGTATGATAAAGAAAAGCGCGATTTACCGTGGAGAAGAACGCAAAATCCATATTTCATTTGGGTGAGCGAAATCATGCTTCAACAAACAAGAGTGGATACAGTAATTCCATATTACGAGCGTTTTCTAGCGACTTTTCCAACTATAAAAGATTTGGCTGAAGCTCCTGAAGAGACTTTATTAAAATGCTGGGAAGGACTTGGATATTATTCACGAGTACGTAATATGCAGAAGGCAGCCATTCAAGTGATGGAAGAGTTTGGTGGAGAATTTCCAAATACTTATGACGGAATTCTATCGTTAAAAGGGATAGGCCCTTATACTGCTGGAGCGATTGCAAGTATTGCATTCGGCTTGCCAGAACCAGCAGTTGATGGGAATTTGATGCGAGTCATTAGTAGACTATTTGAAGTGAATTTAGATATTGGAAACCCAAGCAATCGATGGGCTTTCCAAGAAATTGCCGAAATTCTCATTGATCCTGAAAGACCGGGAGATTTTAATCAGGCTCTGATGGATTTAGGTTCCGATATCGAGTCTCCGGTGAATCCTCGTCCAGAAGAAAGTCCGGTGAAGGAATTTAGTGCAGCGTATCAAAATGGAACGATGCATATTTATCCGATTAAGAAACCGAAGAAGAAACCCACGCCAATGAAGTGGAGAGCCTTCGTGGTTCAGGATGAGCAAGGGAGATTTTTAGTTGAAAAAAATACACAAGCGGATTTGCTCAGTGGCTTTTGGCATTTTCCGTTGATTCGTGATTTCAGCACAATTGGAGAATCGATTGACCTATTTGAGGGCGTGCTAGAAGAATCTTCAAATTATGAAATCAATCAGAATATACCATTAGAAGTGCAATTTGAAAGTCTTTACAGAATGAAATTAACACCGATTCGACTTCTTCCTAAATCGGTCAAGCATATTTTCAGTCACCAACGATGGGATATTGAATTACAATATGCGAACGTAACAGGTAAGGTGAAGAATAATTCATCTAGAACTCTAAAGTGGGTTACTAAAGAAGAGATGAAACTTCTGCCTCAGTCAAGAGTTCAAGGGAAAATGTGCGAAATTTTAGTCGGACAAGAGCTTTTATAAATGAATGAGCTAAAATCGCGTTACTGTACTGTTTTTTGTTCACAGAATGCTAGAAATATGCTATACTACTAGTGATTTGAAAAACACTAAGAGTTATCTCTTAAATAGATACAGAAAGTTGGATATAGTGGTGCACAATCCCAGAGAAGGAGAATTCATCACTGTCAAGAGTTATAAACATGATGGTAGTCTTCATCGCACTTGGCGCGACAGCATGATTTTGAAGACAAGCGACCAAGCAATTATCGCTTGTAACGATCATACTCTTGTGACTGAGTCCGACGGAAGAAGATGGTTGACGAGGGAGCCAGCGTTACTTTATTACCATAAACATTATTGGTTTAATATTGTGACGATGATTCGTCAAAAGGGAATATCTTATTATTGTAATCTTGCATCGCCTTATGTATTGGATGCTGAGGCGTTAAAATATATTGATTATGATCTAGATATTAAGATTTTTCCAGATGGTGAAAAACGATTGCTTGATGTCGATGAGTATGAATTACATCGCCGTCAAATGCATTATTCGAAAGAAATTGATCAAATCCTAAAGGCAAATGTAGAAATACTTGTGGATTGGATTAATAATAAAAAAGGCCCGTTCTCGCCAGAATATGTCGATTTATGGTATGAAAGATATATTCAATTAACCTATCGTAAATCATAACTCATGATAGCTGAGTTAAAAGCAAGTAGCAAAGGCTGCTTGCTTTTTTTGTTATCTAGGATAAATTTTTGGGAATCTTCTATTAATACATTAGCGCTTTTGGTAAAATAGGACTAGAGCTAAGGAGGGATTCCCATGTCAAAAATCAAAGAGTTACAACTGAGTTCAGATATTCGCGGTATTGCTATTTCGACAGAAGAGTTGGATGCAACGTTGACAGTAGAAGAGAGTCGTTTAATTGCGAGCGCATTCGTGAAATGGTTACAGAAACGGTATCCGTCTAAAAACATTTCGGAATTAATTGTTGGAATCGGTCGTGATAGTCGTATTAGTGGACCGGATTTGACAAAAGAATTTATTAAAGTATTATCGGCTTTTGGGGTTCACGTGATCGATTTTGAAATGGCAACGACTCCAAGTATGTTTATGGCGACTCAATTTGAAGAATTTAACTGCGATGCGACAGTAATGTTTACTGCGAGTCATTTACCATATTATTATAACGGACTGAAATTTTTCACGCGTGAGGGCGGATTAGAGTCTAGTGATATTCGTGACATTATTGGACTGGTGGATGAAAAGGAAGAACTATCACAAGGACCAGTTTCTTCTATAGAAGTGAAAAGTATTTTTGAACGTTACAGCCATCATTTAGTGGAGTTGATTCGTAAGGGGAGTCAGAGCGAAAAAGAAAAACCGCTTGAAGGATTACATATCATAGTCGATGCTGGGAATGGAGCAGGAGGTTTCTTTGTTAAAAGTGTGCTAGAAGAACTAGGTGCTGAAACTGAAGGTTCACAATTCTTAAATCCTGATGGAACATTCCCAAATCATATTCCAAACCCAGATAATAAAGAAGCAATGGAGAGTATTAAGAATCAAGTTCTAGCAGTCAATGCTGATTATGGAGTGATTTTTGATACAGATGTGGATAGGGCTGCAGTGGTAACAGGAAGTGGAGAACTTCTTAATAGAAATAATTTAATTGCTGTTTTAAGTGTGATTGCGATAAGCGAGCATCCTGGAACAACAATAGTAACGAATTCTCCTACAACTGAACACTTGAAAAACTTCATTATGAATTTAGGTGGGCGTCAATATCGATATATTTCTGGGTATCGTAATGTTATAAACAAAGCAATAGAATTAAATAATCAGGGAATCGATTGTCAGCTGGCGATTGAAACTAGTGGTCATGCAGCATTCAAAGAGAATTACTTCTTAGATGATGGAGCATATGTGGTTGCAAAAATACTAATGTTGCTTCCTAGATTGGTTGCTCAAGGGGATACCTTAGATTCATTAATTAAAAAGCTAGTGCAACCAAAAGAGGTTGTAGAAGTTCGATTTAAGATTGAAACTGAAGATTTCAAAGCTAAAGGGTTAGAAGTAATCAAAGATTTCCCTAATTGGATTCCGAAAGACTGGGTAGTAAATCCTGAAAATGAAGAAGGAGTTCGAATTGACTTTAAAGGGGAATATGGAGATGGATGGCTTCTTTTACGGATGAGTTTACATGAGCCACTTTTAGTATTACAAATAGAAAACGATATAGAGGGATATCAAACTAAGATTCTTAAAACGATAAAGGAAATACTGAACCGATATCCTGAACTTAATCAGAATAGACTAGAAGCATTGTTTTAATAGTGGTTAAAAAGATACAGTTTGCATTTTTTGTGAACTGTATTATTTTTTTATAAAAAGTAAATCTTTTCAGTTGCAAACCAAAACTGAATATGATAAATTAATATCACTGTTGAGCGAACGTTCGCTTATAAAACAGTTTCAAAAAACTTTGAAAAAGTTGAACAAAAACTGTTGACAGTAAAAATGTCCTATGATAGGATATAGAAGTTGTTGCAAAACAACGATTGACCTTTGAAAACTGAACAAAGAAGACGAACCAA
>CAJPNA010000037.1 GCA_905371865.1 uncultured Carnobacterium sp. | reverse complement strand
ACTCTATGCTGATAAAATCGAAGAAATAAAAACGATTTGTTGGTATTGTCATAAAAAAGCAAGTATGAATATGCGTGTAGTGGATGGTGTTCCAGTGTATACGGGAGAACAAATTCAAATTGGAGGCAATGATGCATATTATCCAGTTTGCCGTTATCACTATAATCATCCTGGTGAAGAACGCTTATAAGAGAAGAAAAAGGAGAAAAGTATGTTCGATCAATTAGATAGTTTTATTATTCGATACGATGAACTTTCAGAGCTTTTAAGTGACCCGGAAGTTATCAGTGATACAAAACGCTTCATGGAATTAACTAAAGAAGAAGCGAATTTACGACCAAAAGTAGAAACCTTTAAACGTTATCAACAAGTTGTGGAAGAAATTAGTGATACTGAGGAAATGCTTGGTGAAGGCCTAGATGCTGAAATGGCTGAAATGGCAAAAGAAGAATTGAGCTCTCTAAAAAAAGAAAAAGTAGAATTAGAAGATAAAATCAAATTTTTACTTTTACCAGAAGACCCAAACGATGGTAAAAACATCATCATGGAAATCCGCGGAGCTGCTGGTGGAGACGAAGCTGCGTTATTCGCTGGTGACTTACTAACGATGTATCAAAAATACGCAGAATCACAAGGCTGGCGTGTAGAAGTGATGGATGCCAACGTTACAGGTATCGGTGGTTATAAAGAAGTTATTTTAATGATTACAGGGGATAATGTATTCTCTAAATTAAAATATGAATCTGGTGCGCACCGTGTACAACGTGTTCCATCAACTGAATCCCAAGGACGTGTGCATACTTCAACAGCTACAGTCGTTGTAATGCCTGAAGCAGAAGAAGTAGAAATTGAATTAGAAGATAAAGATATTCGTGTGGATATTTACCATGCATCAGGTGCTGGTGGACAGCACGTTAACAAGACAGCTTCTGCTGTACGTTTAACTCACTTGCCGACAGGAATTGTTGTAGCAATGCAAGATGAACGTTCGCAGTTGAAGAACCGTGAGAAAGCAATGAAAGTATTACGTGCGCGTGTATACGACAAAATTTCTCAAGAAGCGCAATCTGAATATGATGCAAACCGTAAATCAGCTGTAGGTACAGGGGACCGTTCTGAACGTATTCGTACGTACAATTTTCCACAAAACCGTGTTACAGACCACCGTATTGGTTTAACGATTCAAAAGCTAGACCAAGTGTTAGCTGGAAAAATTGATGAAATTGTCGATGCTTTAATTCTTTATGATCACACAGAAAAATTGGAGCAACTAAATAATGGAAACAACTAATCCAACGAACCAAGAAGTCCTTGTCAGGGCTTCTTGTTTTTTAGAAGAGAAACAACCGAATATAGGGCGCAAAGAAAGCCAGCATCTTGTTAGAGAATTAATGCTATTCAAGAATCAATGGACGTTAACGCAATTTTTATTAAATTTACGACAAGTTGCTAGCGTGACTTTAGAGGATTTGAAACCTGAGTTATTGCGCTTAAGTCAGTTTGAACCATTGCAGCAAATTACAGGCGTGGCCGAATTTCTAGGAGAAGAATTTATGGTCACAAAGGATACCTTAATTCCTCGGCCAGAAACGGAAGAGCTTGTATTAAAGGCGCAGTCATTTTTAGAACAGTGCCAATCAGGGAAAGTATTAGAGATTGGCGTCGGAACGGGATGCATTATTTTGAGTCTAGAAAGACTGATTGGGCGACATCATTATATGGGGTGTGATATTTCTGAAGAAGCACTCATCGTTGCTAAGAAGAACCGGGATAAGTTCAGTCTTCAAACCGAATTGATTTATAGCGATGTATATAGCAATGTACCTCATGAGAAATTTGAGTGTATTATTAGTAATCCACCATATATCGCTTTTTCAGAAGAAGCATTGATGGATGAATCGGTGCGATGTTATGAACCAAAGCAAGCGTTATTTGCCGAAAATGAGGGACTTGCAATTTACGAAAAGATTGCTAACCGATTAGAAGAATTTTTAACGGATAGTGGTCAAGCCTTTTTCGAAATTGGATTTAACCAAGGACCAAGTGTACAACGAATTTTCAGTGAAGTTTGCCCAAATCGAAAAGTAACGATTCATAAAGATATTGCAGGATTGGACCGAATGATTATTGTGAGTGGAAAGGAGGCGCAGTAATGGAAACACAAATTTTTACAAAAGAGAGCTTAGATGTTGCTGCAAAAGCTTTGCAACAGGGGAAAATAGTCTCTTTTCCAACGGAGACGGTGTATGGATTAGGAGCTATCGCGACAAGTCAAGAAGCGGTGTTAAAAGTCTTTGAAGCAAAAGGCCGTCCAAGTGATAATCCGCTGATTGTTCATATTAGCGACATCAATCAGATGACTTCTACTGTAGAAGAAGTCCCTGAAATTGCGCTAACCTTAGCTAAGGCTTTTTGGCCGGGACCGCTCACGATGATTCTAAAGGCAAAACCAGGAATTTACGCTCCAGCCTTATCTGCCGGACTTCCAACGGTGTCATTCCGTATGCCAAATCATCCAATCACATTAGAGTTAATCACGAAGATAGGAATTCCTCTTGTAGGGCCGAGTGCGAACCTTTCAACGAAGCCAAGTCCGACGAAAGTAGAGCATGTATTCGAAGATATGAAAGGACGTATTCGTGGGATTGTGGATGGAGGTTCATCTACTGTGGGTGTTGAGTCGACGGTGGTTGACTTAACAAATGAAGAAGGGCCTGTGATTTTAAGACCAGGTGTGATTACGAAGGATCAAATTGAATCGGTAATCGGACCTATTCAATCTTCTGTCAAGACAAAAACAGGGGAGAAGGAAGTGCCAAAATCTCCTGGCATGAAATATCGTCATTACGCACCCGAAACACCAGTGTTGATTGTAGAAGGGACAGTAGAGTCCTTTGAGAAAGCTACACAAGAAGCCCAAAAAAATGGGAAGATAGTCGGTATCATGGCTCAAAATGTAATTGTAGATGCGATTGAAATTGGAGTGGAAGGTACTTACAAGATGGGTACGAGTGTGGATGATATGAATCGCTCGTTATTTGATGCACTTCGAACATTAGATCATTTAGGGTTAGATATTATTTTAGCCCAAGGTGCACCAGAAACGGGTGTTGGAATCGCGTATATGAACCGTTTGAAAAAAGCGGCATCAACTATCATTTAGCGGACTCATAGGTTTTCTACTTAAAGAGAGAATGTGATAAAATAGGAAGGTAAGAATAGAAAGGGGTAGTTGAATGAGTCAATTTACAGAAGATAAAATCATCTTTGAGACGATTGAAAAAGAACTTCATCGTCAGCAACAGGGGATTGAATTGATTGCATCAGAAAACTTCGTATCAGAAGGAGTTTTACGTGCACAAGGAAGTATTCTAACGAATAAATATGCTGAAGGATATCCAGGACGTCGATACTATGGCGGATGTGAGTACGTGGATGTCATCGAACAACTAGCGATTGATCGTGTAAAAGAATTGTTTGGTGCAGAATATGCCAATGTTCAACCTCACTCGGGTTCTCAAGCAAATATGGCTGCGTATCGTGCTTTAGTAAAGAAAGGCGATAAAATTTTAGGGATGGACTTAAACCATGGTGGTCACTTGACCCACGGAATGGGAGTAAACTTCTCTGGACAAGATTATCACTTTGTTTCTTATGGAGTAAATCCAGCAACTGAAACAATCGATTATGATGAATTAGAACGTATTGCTAAAGAAGAAAAACCACAATTAATCGTGGCTGGAGCTTCAGCGTACCCACGTGAGATTGACTTCAAACGCATTAGTGAAATTGCTAAAGAAGTGGGAGCTTACTTTATGGTTGATATGGCGCATATTGCTGGGTTAGTTGCTAAAGGAGCCCATCAAAGTCCAGTACCTTATGCTGACGTAGTAACATCAACAACACATAAAACATTACGTGGACCACGTGGCGGTTTAATTTTAGCAAAAGAAGAATTTGGTAAAAAATTAAACAGTGCCATCTTCCCTGGAATCCAAGGTGGACCGTTAGAACACGTGATTGCTGGTAAAGCAGTTGCATTCCATGAAGCCCTTCAACCAGCTTTTGGTGAGTATATCGAGCAAGTTGTGAAGAATGCTAAAGCAATGGCACAAGTTTTTGAAGGAACAGTGATTCGTGCGATTTCAGGTGGAACCGATAACCATCTATTACTCCTCGATATTAAAGGAACTGGGTTAAACGGTAAAGAAGCGCAAGAATTACTCGACACTGTTGGTATTACAGTGAATAAAAATGCTATTCCATTTGATACATTACCACCTGTTAAAACAAGTGGAATTCGTGTCGGAACGGCTGCTATTACAACTCGTGGCTTTGATGAAACCGCTGCGAAGAAAGTAGCAGAGTTAATCCTTACAACATTAACAAATCCTGAAAATGAAGAAGTATTAAATCATGTTCGTAGTGAAGTGAAACAATTAACTGAAACTTTCAAATTATACGCATAATGAATTATATGTAAAGGTTTGTTTCAGTTTATGAAAATATTAATAAGTTTTCAGAATGAGACTAGATATTTAATGTTTTTTTAGGTAGAATGAAAGAAGTGACACTAATGTATTGGAAGGAGAATAACAAATGGGTAAATTTCACGTACTTGATCATCCGTTAATTCAACATAAATTAACAATGATTCGTCAAAAAGATTGTGGAACAAAAGTTTTCCGCGAAGTTGTAAACGAAATTTCAATGCTAATGGCTTATGAGGTTTCTAGAGATCTACCTCTTGAAGATGTAGAAATCGAAACCCCACTTGTTAAAACAACATTGAAGACATTGGCTGGTAAAAAAGTTGCTATCATTCCGATTCTGCGTGCAGGACTTGGAATGGTGGATGGAATTCTCGAATTAATCCCAGCTGCCAAAATTGGGCACGTTGGTATGTATCGTGATCATGAAACGCTGCAACCAGTTGAGTATTTCGTGAAGTTACCTTCAGATATTTCTGAAAGACAATTGTTTGTCGTTGATCCTATGTTAGCTACAGGAGGTTCTGCCGTAGCCGCTATTGACGCACTATTGAAGCGAGGTGCACAACCAAGTTCAATTAAGTTCTGCTGTTTAGTAGCAGCTCCTGAAGGGGTAGAAGTCCTTCGTAAAGCACATCCAGATATCGACATCTATGCAGCAGCATTAGATGAAAGATTGAATGAATATGGATACATTCTTCCAGGATTAGGAGATGCTGGAGATCGTTTATTCGGAACCAAATAATAAATTAATGTAGTCAACGCTTTTGCGATAGACTATTGCCACCAAATCTGACAATAATCACCGTACTGAGCGAATGCCTCAATGTATAGGATTATTGTCAGTTTTTTTATTTGGTGTAAAGGAGGGGAAATAAGAAGCATGGAAGCAACACCAAAAGTGGTTGAGATTTTTGGATTGTCGTTTTCAGTTCCGATTTTGATTTCGTGTGGGGTTAGTGTTTTACTAATCGCCTTGTTTACAATTTTTGCGTCCAGAAAGGTTTCGATGAAGCCAAGCAAGATGCAAAACGCTTTGGAAGCCTTAATGGACTTCACGAAGGGGATTGTAAATAATGCAGTTGATGAGGAGACAGGAAAAACATATTACTTATACATTTTCTCACTGTTCTCTTTTGTGTTAGTCGCTAATATGGTTGGGCTAATTATCTTTATTCACTATGAAGACCATAGCTATTTTGCCAGTCCAACAGCCAGTCCGATTGTATGTTTGGCTTTAGCGCTGATGACCACATTAATCGCACATTATTCTGGCGTACAGAAGATGGGACTCAAAGGATATATTCATCATTCTTACTTAAGTCCAATGTCGTTTATGCTCCCAATCAAATTGATTGAAGAGTTTACGAATACAATTACGTTGGCATTCCGTTTATACGGAAATATTTATGCCGGCGAAGTGTTGTTAGGGTTGATCGTGATGTTCTCATCCGCAGCAGGCTTAATAACATATATTCTTGCAATTCCATTAGGAGTCGTATGGCAAGGATTTTCAATGGTGATTGGTGCCATTCAAGCGTACGTATTCTGTACGTTGACGATGGTTTATATCTCACATAAAGTAATGAAACATTAATTTTTAGAAATGAGGAATTTATAATGACAGAATTAGCAGCAGCAATTGCAGTAGTAGGAGCAGCTTTAGCAGCAGCCTATGGTAACCAAGCAGTAATCGTAAAAACAATCGAATCAATGACTCGTCAACCAGAACTAAGTAATGAATTACGTTCTACAATGTTCATCGGGGTAGCCTTAATCGAAGCGATGCCTATCTTCGCTGTACTTATCGCTCTTATCCTTGTATTCGTTAAATAATCCAATAAGTGGAATTATTGTCGTAAAGGAGGGGTGAGCGATGTTTGAAGTTATGTTATCAGGTAATACCAGTACAGTTTTGGGCGACACTTTAGTCGTATTAATCTCAATGACATTGTTACTCTTCTTGGTAAAATATTTTGCTTGGGATAAAGTAAATGCCATGTTAGAAGCTCGTCGTGAGAAAATCGCTAAAGATTTAGATGAGGCTGCTGAAAAGAGAAAAGCTGCAGAAGAAATTCAAGCAAATGCAAATGAAATTATCCATAATGCAGAAATGAAAGGCAGCGAAATTTTAGATAACGCTCGCGAAGCAGCTTCAAAAACGCAAGATGAAATGATTAAAGAGGGTAAGAATGTAGTCTCTCGTATGAAAGCAGAAGGGCAGCGTGAAGTAGATTCAATGAAACAACGTGCCATTGCTCAAGTACAAGATGAAATTGTTGGCCTATCAATTCAACTTGCTAGTCAAATTCTTGAAAAAGAAGTGACACCAGAAAGACATCAAGAAGTGATTGAGTCCTTCATTAAGGGGTTGGAAAGCTAATGGTAAAATATCACAAAGATATCGTTAAAGAAGCCAGCCATTTTTATGCAAAGGCGAAATACGAAGGTTATTTAGAGCAAGTGACAAGAGAAATTCATGCCATTTTAGCAGGAATACAAAATACGTCAACGTTTAAACAGATGATGCATTTAGAACATGTTTCTTATGACAAAAAACTCTCTGTATTAGAGGCTGCATTTGGCCATTTATCAAAGGAAACGCAAGAGTACTTAGCAACTTTCCCATCTGAAGATGGATCAATGAATGTTGTAGAAGCACTTGAGGCTTTCTTAGATATTTATAATGCCAATAAATTAGAAATTATTTCGGCGATTCCTTTAACGGATGAACAAATTGATCGTATTGCTATTGCATTCCAAAACAAAACCAATAAAGAATTCGATTCTTGGGTGAATACCGTTGATCCTTCAGTGATTGGTGGAGTACAATTAAAAACCAAAGAGTTCTTGTTAGATGGAACAATCGCAAATAAATTAAAACAATTCAAAGAGAAAATTAGCCAAACAGGAATAAAGAGGTGAGATGGCATAAATGGAAATGAGTAATATTACAGCGAGAATTCGTGACCAAATCGCTTCTTTTGAAACAAAAGAACAGATTGAAGAAATCGGTGAAGTATCGTTCATCGGGGACGGAATTGCTCGTGTCATCGGTCTTACAAATGTAATGGCTGGAGAATTAGTAGAATTTAACAATGGCGCATATGGAATGGCTCAAAACTTAGAGAAGAATGACGTAGGGGTTATCATCTTTGGCTCTTATGAAAATATTCATGAAGGGGAACCCGTAAAACGTACAGGACGCATTTTAGACGTACCTGTAGGGGATGCGCTTATTGGACGTGTTGTTGATGCTTTAGGCCGTCCAATCGATGGTTTAGGTGCCATCGAAACAACCAAAACAAGACCAGTTGAAAATGAAGCACCTGGCGTTATGCAACGTCAAAGCGTTAAACAATCATTACCAACGGGATTAAAAGTAGTAGATGCTTTAGTACCAATTGGTAAAGGGCAACGTGAGTTAATCATCGGTGACCGTAAAACTGGTAAAACAAGTATTGCAGTGGATGCAATTTTAAACCAAAAAGGCAAAGATACGTTATGTATTTATGTAGCCATTGGACAAAAAGAATCTACGGTTAAAGCTCTTGTAGAAACATTGAAACGTTACGGAGCAATGGATTATACAACTGTTGTATCCGCTAGTGCGTCTCAACCAGCACCAATGCTTTATATTGCACCATATGCAGGTACAGCAATGGGTGAAGAGTGGATGTATCAAGGTCGCGATGTATTGATTATCTATGATGATTTATCAAAACAAGCAGCGGCTTATCGTGAAATTTCCCTATTACTTCGCCGTCCGCCAGGTCGTGAAGCATATCCAGGGGATGTATTCTACTTGCACTCACGTTTATTAGAACGTGCCGCTAAATTAAACGATGAATTAGGCGGAGGATCTTTAACAGCCTTACCAATCATCGAAACACAAGCAGGAGATATTTCCGCATATATCCCAACAAACGTAATCTCTATTACCGATGGACAAATTTTCTTAGAAAGTGACTTGTTCTATTCAGGTGTACGTCCAGGGTTATCAGCCGGATTATCTGTATCGCGTGTTGGGGGTTCTGCCCAAATTAAAGCGATGAAAAAAGTTTCAGGTACATTACGTATCGACTTAGCAAGTTACCGTGAATTAGAAGCCTTCACACAATTTGGTTCTGATTTGGATGCGGCAACTCAACAAAAATTAAATCGTGGTAAACGTACAGTTGAAGTCTTGAAACAAGATGTTCACCAACCGTTACCAATCGAATATCAAGTATCGATTTTATTTGCTTTAACACATGGTTTATTAGATGCGATTCCAATCGATCGTATTAAATCATTTGAAAAAGCATTATATCAACATTTAGAAAGCGAACATAGAGATTTATTGAATGAAATCCGCGATCAACATGTGATTTCGGATGAAGAGAAATTCTACAAAGTGATTGAGAGTTTCAAACAAATTCATTTATTTGAACGTGTTCAATAAGCGTAGAAAGGAGAGGTGACCTGAATGACGGCTTCCTTAAATGATTTAAAGAAGAGAATTGTTTCAACAAAGAAAACAAGTCAAATCACTAGCGCCATGCAGATGGTCTCTGCAGCAAAATTAGCCAAATCAGAGCAAGCAGTGCGTCACTATCAAGACTACGCTCAAAAAATCCGTGAAGTTGTAACTCACTTACTATACGCAAATCACAATAAAGAAGAGGTTGTCGATGAAACGTCAGAAGATGGAGAAGTAGTTACTTCTTTTATCGACTATCACGATTTATTAATTGAACGTCCAGTTAAAAAGACTGGATATTTAGTGATTTCATCTGATCAAGGACTTGCTGGGAGTTACAACTCTTCCATTTTCCAATCAACAAGAGAAATGTTAGAGTTAGACCACCAATCAAAGGATGAATATGTTATCTTAACAATTGGGGATGCTGCAAGTCGCTTCTTCAAAAAAATTGGAGTGGATGTACGTCTTGAAATTAATGATGTATCAGATATTCCAACCTTTGAAGAAGTAAGAAAGATTGTGTCAAGTGCGGTCCAAATGTTCCGTGACGGTGAATTTGATGAATTTTACGTTTGCTATAATCACCATGTAAATGCACTTTTATCAAACTATCGTGTTGAAAAAATGTTACCAATTATCGACTTAGATGAAGAAGAAGCAAAAGAGTACGAATTGGATTATATTTTTGAACCGAACAAGGAAATTATTATGGACATCTTGCTTCCACAATATGCGGAATCGCTTATTTACGGAGCCATTATCGATGCTAAATCTGCAGAGCATGCCTCTCGTATGACTGCGATGAGAAGTGCTACCGATAATGCTAAAGATTTAATCAGTAACTTAACGCAAGATTTGAACCAGAGACGACAAGCGCAAATTACACAAGAAATTACAGAAATTGTCGGTGGAGCAGCCGCTCTGGAAGAACATTAGGATTTTAGAAGGAGGAAAATGGATTGAGAACTGGAAAGATTTTACAAGTAGTAGGGCCAGTTGTAGACGTGGTATTTCCTTTAGAAGAAGGCGTTCCAGATATTCATAATGCATTACAAGTTGTGAAAACAACAAGTGACGGAAGTGAAAAGACTGTTACATTGGAAACTGCTGTAGAATTAGGGGATGGTGCAGTTCGTACGATTGCCATGGAATCTACAGATGGTTTGCAACGTGGCATGAAAGTAGTGGACTTAGGACGCACAATTAGCGTTCCTGTGGGACCTGAAACATTAGGTCGTGTATTCAACGTTCTAGGAGATACAATCGACTTGAAAGAACCGTTCCCAGAAGACTTTACAAGACATGAAATCCATAAACCAGCACCAAAATTTGAAGAATTAAACAGTCAATATGAAATTCTACAAACAGGGATTAAAGTTATTGACCTTTTAGCACC
>CAJPNA010000036.1 GCA_905371865.1 uncultured Carnobacterium sp. | reverse complement strand
CAACTTGCATTCTATTCTTCCTCTCAAAAAGAAAGTCTGAAACGTCTTGCGTCTCAGACTTCTGAAAATTCACTAGTCATTATTGTTTAACTTTTAAAGTAGTTCCAGGAGCAATATTATCTCCTGTTAATCCATTAATTTGTTTTAATGTAGCAACATCCATTCCATGATTTACGGCAATACGATATAAAGTATCTCCTTGTTTAACTACATAGGTTCCGTAATTCCCGTTTTGTTGAGCTGTTGTTGTAGGTGTTTGTTGTGTTGTTTCTGCCTGTCTAGGAGCCGTTGTGGTAGCTTCTTGTTTTGTAGTCTGAGTAACCGTAGTTTCTGCTGCTACTGTTGTTGTTTCGACCGTTTTAGTAAGCATTACATCATCAGCAGTTCTAGGTTTTACTTGATTACTGTTATTGCTAATCGAGAACCACATCATGAATAATAGCGGCGCAACAAGAACAATTAGGAATACAAATAATAGTACATTTGATAAAGGTGCTACTGCTTTTCCACTAGAATTTCTTGCACTACGAGAAAATTGACGATTTTTTAAATTCTCATCCTCACCAAATTTTCTTTCCCATGGTTGTTCTTCAGTTTTATTTAAGTCATCATTATTAAAGTTATCACTCATCAAAAATCCTCCTAATTTGACCAATACAATCCTCAGTCAATTCACTAAACAATATAGCATATTTATGTGCTTAGGTGCAAACTTTTACCTTAGCTCTATTGTAGCATAAAATAATTAAAAATCACTCTATTTATTCAGAGATTAAATAATTTCTTAAAGCTTTTTTCAAAGGATTTTTTTGAATTTTCTACTTCATTCCATTTAGAAGTAATATCCATTAAAAACAAATCAAGATGTCTACAACTACTACACTTTCCACACGAATCTTTCCGTTTTTCTCCGAAAAACTGAGCTAGATAATCTTCTTTACACAAGCTCGTTGTCGCAAATTCTTCAATCCGCTCTGCTTGCTTTAATTTACGCGTTCGCTGTTTCTTTATAAATGCACTCGTTTGATCATTATTCCAACGAAACGCGTTCGCAATCTCTTTGATATTTTGATGAAGTTCCGTCTCTTCCTCATCATCTACTTCATAGGAGCGTTCAATTTTACGCCTCATTTGGGAAAAATCGTCTGGATGCACAAAGGCGATACAACGACTAAATTGCAGGTCTCTACCCGCTCGACCAATCTGTTGCACATAATCTTCGAGTGTTTGAGGAAGATAGTAGTGAATAATCGTACGAATATTTGACTGATTAATTCCCATACCAAATGCACTCGTTGCTAATAGAATATGGAGTTCTCCTCTAAAAAACTTCTGCTGAATCGTTTGGCGATCTCCACTATGCCTCTTGGAGTGGAAAGTATCGATTTTTGTGAATCCTTCCTCCAAAAGTGATTCCTTTAACCCTTCAATTTCTTTGATTGTTGATGCATACACAATACAAGGAAAATCGACTCTCTTAAGCAATTCATTTAGCATCTTACTGCGCAGACCTTCAACTGGTATCACATCAATTTCACGATTCTTTAAAAACGTATGTCCTTGAAAATAAGTCGTTCCTTCCTTATTTAATCCTAAAAATGTATAAATATCATGAATGACTTGAGAGGTCGCAGTTGCTGTTAATGCCAATGTTCTTGGATTTCCTAAGCTTTTTCTCATTTTTCCGATAAATAAATAATCGCTTCTAAAGTCATACCCCCACTGCGATATACAATGCGCCTCATCGACAACAAGTAATCCTATTTCTAGTTTTGATATTCTCTTAAAGAACATCGGTGCTTGTAACATCTCTGGAGAAACAAAAATAAATTGATACTCATTTAAAGTACTTAAAATATAATTTTTCTCAGCTTCTGTCATAAGGGAAGTAATGGCCACGGCTTTATAGATCCCCATCTGTTTTAAACTAGCTACTTGATCAACCATTAAGGCAATCAGTGGCGAAACTATGACCACTCTGCATTTATCCTTTATTCCAATATATTGATAGATGAATGATTTCCCATTCCCTGTTGGTAAAATAGCAATCGCATCATGCCCTTCTTCAAGAGCCGTAATGACTTCTCTCTGTCCTTCTCTAAACTCGTCATATCCAAATCGCTTCAATATTGAATCCATGTCATTCACGCTCCTTTAAGGCTTTAATTTGATAGTATCTGAATAAGAAGAAATCCATTTTCTTCCCTTCTGCTTCAAATTGGTCTTTAGCCTCTTTATAACTATGATATTGTCCATTTTCAAAGAGGGATTTATAAGCCATGGCAGCCTTCGTTTCTTCTACACGTTTATACAACGCCTCTTTAGTAAGCAACACATACTTTAAGAGATGGTCGTTAATCGTGCTTTCTTTAAGCTTACGATAGTGAGCAATTTCTATGCGTTTCATTCCTTTTTCAAACAGACGAACTGTTTCTTGAACAGAACTCGTTTCATGAGAAATCCATTCAAACATTTTAGAAAACCATCTATAAGTGATTGGAAATTTTTCAGAATCCTCAAAGACATCGCTCACCCATTTCATCAAGACTAATCTTGAGAGTGGATTACAGTCTTCAACACTGGTAAATTCCCACAATGACACGAGCTCGTCTTCTAGAGCCGCTGTCGACTTTGCTCCATTAAAAAGCCCAACCCATTGCTCTTTCACAGGTGCTTCTTGCTTATCCGCCCAAGTCTTGAATTCATCCACAACGCTACTAACCCATTCGGGTGTAATCGTCGCTTTTTCTTCGTTATACCATCGTTTGAATAATTGCTGTAACCATACATTTTGAACAAGAGGACGATAGCTTTTTTCTTCATAGCAATGATAACTAATCCATTCGACCCAAAGTCTTGTCACATCCCGTAATTGCACAAATGAGTATGGGTGCATCAAGTAATTGACAGGATGGCTTCCGTTTGTCACAAGAGAAAAATCAGGAATCTCTTTCAGTAACACTAATCCTGATTCATTTTCCTCCACAATTCCTTCACGGAAGAATCCATCTAATAATTGATGATAATACTCTTCTTTTAAATGAGGTAAGCTAGCAAAAAATACTTCGGCTTTATCTTCTGTTACGCCAATCAAAGTCGACATGGTACGATTTCCAGTTAAAATACGATATAATCGATTTATCGGAACTACACCATATGACTTAATTGCATGTAATATCCAAAATTGATAAAAGGAGTACTGCCTCATGGATAAAAAATCCTCTCTTTCAAAAATTTATACAAAAGTTGATTGCGAGTCTTGTATCGCCTGTGGTATTTGTCAACTGCGTGCTCCTGAAATTTTCGAGTACGATGCAGAAGGCATAGCATATGTAAAACAAGACAATAATACTGGTACAGTTCCACTACAAGAAGATACGCTGGAAAAGTTCAAAGATGCTTACACAGCCTGCCCAACTGGTGCTATAAAAAGGAAAAATACTCCATTTACTGAGAAATAAACAAAACGGACTCAACCTGTGAGTCCGTTTCTTTCTTTGTATGACTCCCTAATAGAAATCTATTTTTCGTCTAACGCAAGTTTTCTCAATTTTTGTACTTCAAATGAGCGTAATTCACGGTAGTCTCCAGGGCGTAAGTTTTCTAATGTTAAAAATCCAAACTCTTCCCGTTTTAATTTCATAACAGGTAACTCTACAGCCTCAAACATACGCTTTACTTGATGGTTCCATCCTTCATGAATCGTTAAAGTCACAATCCCTGTTCCTTTATCTGTATCTACCGATAAAATTTGAGCTCTTGCATTTGACGTTTTTTTGCCATCTAAGACGATTCCACGTTCCAATTGACGCATTTGTCTAGGAGTAGGAATCCCTTTAACTTTTGCAATGTATTTCTTCTCTATGTGATGCTTTGGATGCGTCATTAAGTTCGAAAACTCTCCGTCATTCGTTAATAAAAGAAGCCCTGTTGTATCGTAGTCCAAACGACCAACTGGATAGACGCGTTGCTCTACCTCTTTAAAATAATCCGTTACAACGGTTCTTCCTTTATCATCACTGGCACTAGAAAGCACGCCTTTTGGTTTATAAAAAATGAAGTACACAGGTTCTTCTTTATAAATTGGAATACCGTCTACCTCAATTTTATCATTGGCACCTACTTTATATCCAAGTTCTCTAACTACTTCACCGTTGACTTTAACACGGCCTTCTTGAATAAATACCTCACATTTTCTGCGGGATGCCACACCAGCATGTGCCATTACTTTTTGTAATCTTTCCACAAAAAAACCTACTCTTTCTCTTCTTCTACTTCATGATGTTCTTTAGAGCGCATTTCCAGCTCTTCAAATAAATCATGATTATCTCTATATAATCGGTTCGCTTCTTCAGAGTTTAAATCGAATAAATCTGAAGCATCTGGCAAGGCATCAAGAGATTCTAATCCAAAGTAATCCATGAAGTAAGCTGTTGTCTTATACAGTTTTGGACGGCCAGGCGTCTCTAATCTTCCAGCCTCTTCGATTAAATCTCTTAGTAATAGTTTTTGAATCGAACCACTACTTTGTACCCCACGAATTGATTCAATATCCACACGTGTGACAGGTTGCTTGTAAGCGATAATCGCTAACGTTTCTAGGGACGCTTGAGACAACTGAGAAGAATATGGAGAAACTGCATATTTTTCGATATATGATTTTAAACTTGCTTTTGTCACGAGTTTATAATGCGAAGCTGTGAGAAGTAGCTCTAATCCACTATTTTCGTCCTCTAAGCGTTTCTTCAATTCATCTAATAGTTGACGAACTGCACTTCTTTCAAGTTCCAAAATATAGCTTGCTTCTTCTAATGTAATCCCATCATCTCCAGCCACAAATAGTAAGCCTTCTAATACTGAAATGTAATTAGTCACTCTCTTTCTCCTTTTCTTGTCTTTTCTCAATCAATATATCCTCATATGGAGAACTTTGAATAAAACGTACACGATGTTCACGAACGAGCTGTAACATCGCTAAAAACGTTGTTGTAATCGCATGTCGATTAAATGCTGGGAAACATTCCTCGAACGGAACTTGTTTCTTATCTGTATGCTCAATCTTTGAAATAATCGAATCCATCAATTCTTCAACCGTATGCGTTTCATGTTGAATATTGGCCTTCAGTGGCATCTTTGCAATATTTTTACGCGCTAATTTCTTTAACGCATTCCATAAATCTTGAGTCGTCACTTCTCCTTCTTTCAGAGGAATAATCTCCTGCATTGAAGATAAGTCACTCGCCTCTTTCCCGAAGTGTAATCCTCGTTGGAAAGAGAGTTCCTCAAGTTTTTTGGCATTTTCTTTAATTTGTTGATATTCCAATAGTTGTTGTACCAGCTGATCACGAGGATCCTCCACGATTGGCTCTCCGTCTTCATCCAATTCTTCTAACTTTGGTTTTGGAAGAAGCATTCTTGCTTTAATTTCTAATAATGTTGATGCCATTACTAAATATTCAGCTGCCACTTCCAACTCCAATGTTTTCATGGAATGAATGAAGTTCAAATACTGCTTGGTTAATTCATTCATCGGAATATCATAAATATCAATTTTCATCTCACGAATAAGATGCAAGAGGACATCCATCGGTCCTTCGTATTCAGCTACTTTAATTGTTAAATCTTCCATGGTTCCTCACTTACACGATGTTTATTCCATTTTGCGAGAATCACACTCGTTTCAATTGTTCCACTCAATACTTTATCTTCCATCTTTGCTAAATCTTCTAACATTTGGAATGTAATATTTTCCCCACGAAACGAAGGAGACACTGATAAGTATTTAATGATAATCGTGTCTGTTGTGCTTTCTCCACCAATCAATCCAATAAAATTATCACTTTCGGACTCTTTCCAGAGCCAGCATTTAATCGATGGATTTGTCGCGATTTCTTCAATTTCCTCTTGCAATCGTTTAAAGTCCTTGAATTCTGGGATATAAGAAAGTAATCCCATCACAATTTTTTTGTTCGTTGCTGAATAAGGTACTAACAAATTCATTCCTCCTCGAGGTTCGATGCTTAATATAAAACTAAAACTTTACGAACCAATGATTTGAACACTTCTTTAACGCGTTGTGTTGTTTCTACCACTTCTTCGTGGTTTAAGTTTGCTTGCATTCCTGCAGCTAAGTTTGTGATACATGAAATTCCAATCACTTTGATGCCAGCATGGTTTGCCACGATGACTTCAGGAACAGTTGACATTCCCACAGCGTCCCCGCCTACAGCTTGCGTAAAGCGGATTTCTGCCGGTGTTTCATAAGTTGGTCCAGAGTATCCCATGTATACTCCTTCTTTAATATTGATGTTTAATTCTTTAGCAGCTTTACGAACCACTTCTTGTCCGTATTCGTGGTATGCATGGCTCATATCAGGGAAACGAGGTCCAAAGCGATCATCGTTTGGCCCGATTAATGGGTTTGTACCAGTGTAGTTAATTTGATCTGTAATAATCATTAAGTCCCCTGGTTCAAATGTAGGGTTAGAGCCCCCTGCTGAGTTTGTTACGATAATGGTTTCAACGTCTAATAATTTCATTAAACGAATTGGGAACGTTACTGTTTCCATATCGTAACCTTCATAGTAGTGAAAACGTCCGTCCATGATTAGAACTTGTTTTCCTTCTAATTCACCATATACAAGACGCCCAGCATGACCGACTACTGTAGACACTGGGAAGTTTGGAATATCTTTATAGTCAAAGATTAATGGGTTCTTTACTTCTCCAGCAAGTTCACCAAGCCCTGATCCTAAAATCATTCCGAAATCAATGTGACCAATGCCTTTTCCTTGTAAAAACATTTTTGTTTCAACTAATTGTTCGTATTTGCTCATGTCGTTCCCTCTTTCTGCATTAGTTTAATTCTTTTAAGAAGCTTGTACCGTTACCAGTTGAGGCAACTCCAAAGTTTTCGCTGATTGTTTCTGCGATATCGCTGAAGTGTCCTTGTGGTAAGTGTGTTGGGTGTTTCAATGATTTGCTTATGGCTAACACTGGAATGTACTCACGAGTGTGGTCAGTTCCCTTGAATGTTGGGTCGTTTCCGTGGTCAGCAGTGATAATGAGTAAATCATCTTCTTGCATATTTTCTACGATTTCTGGAATACGAGCATCAAACGCTTCAAGCGCTTCTCCGTATCCTTTTGTATTACGACGGTGTCCATAAACCGCGTCGAAGTCAACTAAGTTTAAGAAACTCATACCAGTGAAGTCTTTCTTCAATACTTCAACTAGTTTATTTATGCCATCCATGTTGTCTTTTGTACGAACGAATTCAGTAATCCCTTGTCCGTTGAAGATGTCGTTAATCTTACCAATCGCAATCACATCAAATCCATCATTCTTCAAGAAGTCTAATGTTGTTTCGCCAAATGGACTTAAAGCATAGTCATGACGGTTTGAAGTTCTTTGGAAGTTGCCAGGTTCACCAACATATGGACGTGCAATAATACGACCAATCATATATGGATCGTCTTTTGTAATTTCCCGAGCGTATTCGCAAATACGGTATAATTCTTCAAGTGGAATAATCTCTTCATGCGCTGCAATTTGCATTACAGGGTCTGCAGAAGTATAAACGATTAAATCACCTGTTTCCATTTGGTGTTTACCGTAGTCATCAATAACAGCCGTACCACTATATGGTAAGTTACATACGATTCCTCTTCCTGAAAATTCAGAAATACGGTCTAATAATTCTTGTGGGAACCCATCAGGGAATACACGAAAAGGAGTTTTAATATTCAATCCCATTAATTCCCAGTGACCCGTCATTGTATCTTTACCCACAGAAACTTCTTGAAGTTTAGTATAGCTTCCTTCGGGATGTTCTACTGGTGAAACTGTTTTTAAAGGAGCGATATTTCCTAAACCATAACGTTGCATATTTGGCACATTTAAGCCCACAGCTTCTGAAATATGACCTAGAGTATGTGAACCTGCATCATCAAATTTTGCAGCATCTGGGGCTTCTCCAATCCCCACAGAGTCCATTACAATAACGTGTATTCTTTTAAATTTCATAGATTCCATCTCCATTTTCTTATTTACGAACGAGGATGTGCTTGTTTGTAAATTTCCTTCATTCGTTCGTTTGTAATATGTGTATAAATTTGTGTCGTACTAATATCTGAATGCCCTAATAATTCTTGTACGATTCGAAGGTCGGCACCCGCTTCTAAGATATGTGTTGCAAAGGAATGGCGCAATGTATGCGGGCTCACTTCCTTTGTAATCATGGCCGTCTGAACGATTTTCTTTAAATTTTTCCAGAAGCCTTGTCGCGTAAATTGTCCACCACGATGATTTAAAAATAAGACATTCGAAAACTTCTTCTCGTCTTCTAGGGCTGGCCGTGCATACTCTAAATAGTTTTGAATCCAGTTGGTTGCTTCTTGACCGATTGGGATGATGCGTTGTTTATTTCCTTTTCCAATCGTTTGTAAGAATCCTAATTCCAAATGCAAATCACTGAGTTCAATACTAATCAGTTCGCTCACCCGCATCCCAGTTGCATATAACAGTTCCAGCATCGCCTTATCTCTTAGTCCTAAAACCGTTGATGTGTCTGGCACCTCAAGTAATCGATTCACTTCATCTAGATTAAGGGCTTTTGGTAACTGTTTCTTCGGTTTTGGTGGATGAATCTGTTGTGTAGGATCTCGTTCTATCATCTGCTCTTGAACAAGAAACTGAAAGAATTTTTTCAAGCAACTAATCATTCGACTTGTTGAACTAACGGCATACTCCTCTTTTTTCAATTTTTGAAGAAACAAAACCATTATCGTATGGTCAACCTTTTGAAAAACATTTATCTTCTGTTCCTCTAAGAATTGACTAAACTTTTCCAAATCTCTTCGATAGCTCATCACAGTATTTTCAGATAGTCCCTGAACAGCAATACTATCCAGAAAGTAGTGTATTTCTTTCATCTTCTAATCTTCCTTTTGTTGGCAATTTTTACAAATTCCATGGAAAGTCAGACGATGGTCAAGCACTTGAAACTGGAATTGCTCTAATACTTTCTGCTCAACATCTACAAGTAAGTCTTCTTCGACTTCTTGAATTTGTCCACATTTGACGCAAAGTAAATGATGTGCAAAATGACGATTCAAAGTCTGCTTAATATGATATCTTCCAATCCCATCATCAAATAAATTCCGAGTAATAATCGATAAATCCGTTAAAATCTCTAGCGTTCGATATACGGTAGCCAATCCAATATCTGGATATTTTTGCTTCACAAACATATAGATTTCTTCAGCTGTCAGCAGTTCATTTAGATGCTCTAGAAGAATCTCCACTGTTGCCTGCCTCTGCAGTGTCAGTTTGAATCCTTCTTCTTGTAATTTCTTTTGAATCCCTTCAATAGAAATAGATGACAAGTGACTCGCCTCCACTCATTATTCTTCAATCAGATGGATAAATCCTTCTTCTTGTGTAATTCGTTTTGCTTTTAATAAATTACCAATGGCACGTTTAAATTGCCCTTTACTAATTCCAAAAATTTCCTTGATGACTTTGGGATCACTCTTATCCCAATATGGAAGTGTATGCGTTGGACGATTCTTCAACATTGCGATAATCATTTCCGCATCATCCCCAATGGCTTCATGTGCTCTTGGTCTCATCGAAACATTGAGTACACCATCAGGACGAAGCCCAATCACACGTACTGTGATTTCTTCTCCAAGCGTTGGTTCATACATTCGTTCTGAAGGATGCAAGAACAACTTATATCCTTCTGGTGTAATAATCGTAGTCCCCACAAGACGCACTTGTGTCACAGTTCCTGTTAAGTCTTTATTCAACTGCCCTTTATGACCACGAATGACTTTTTTGTTTAAATCTTGCCCGTCTCCCATCGTTGCCCATGTACGGTCTTTTTTATCTTTAATTAAAGTCACATATAAACGGTTATTTTTCTTTGGCCACAACTCTTTCATGCTTGGAAGTTCATCCAACGAAACTACCATATCTTTATCTTCTAAACCAATATCAACGAAGACCCCCAAATCTTTTCTGACTTGAGTAACGTTCGCCCATCCATAACTTTCATTTGTTACTTCGGGAACCTTTAAGGTGAAGACTTTTTTACGGGAAGAATTTTCATATAAAAAACCCGTTACTACATCTCCAATTTTGAGGGATTCTGTAGTGTCGTCTTTTTTTAAACGGAATGTTTCTCCACTCTTTTGAACGAAAAAGTACTTTTCATTTTCATCCGTGATAATGGCTTGAACAACAGTCGATAATTCACTTGTCATAACAAACCTCCTTCTCTTTACATTTGTCATTTTATTTTACCACAAAATAGAGCTTACAGTCATTTTTATCCTGTATTTTAGTTCTATTTCTTATAGATTATGAATG
>CAJPNA010000035.1 GCA_905371865.1 uncultured Carnobacterium sp. | reverse complement strand
GAGTACAACGATTAAAACGATTATTGGGCAACTGACACCTTTTAGAGGAAGAGTGGAAGTAGAAAAACTAAGTATTCTCGAAAACCAACGTGGCTACCGTCAGTCCATTGCGGTTATTCCAGAAAGTCCAGTTCTCTATGAAGAATTGACGTTTAGAGAGCACATTGAATTTGTGGCTCGTTCGTACCATCAAATGAACGAAGAAACAATGGCTCGTGCGATGGAACTTGTAGAAGCGTTCCGTTTAACAAAGCAATTGGATTGGTTCCCAGCGTATTTCTCAAAAGGGATGAAGCAAAAAGTATTAATCGTCTGTGCGTTAATGCTAGATGTACCCGTCTATGTGGTCGATGAACCATTCTTAGGACTCGATCCGCTAGGGATTCGTACTTTACTTCAGGTCTTAAAAGAGAAAAAAGAAAAGGGTGCAGCGATTTTAATGTCCACGCACGTATTAGATACTGCTGAGAAGTATTGCGATCGTTTCATCGTACTACACGAAGGAAAAGTGATTGCTCAAGGCGATATCGAAGGCTTACGTGCCACTTCGAATATTGAAGAATCTTCTTTAGAGGAAATCTACTTTGCATTAATGACAGGGGACGACGCAGATGAATAGTGCAGGGCTTTTTGAGACTCGAGTAAGAAAATATCAAAAGAAAAGCATGAAGTATATGCGTTATGTACTGAATGACCATTTCTTGATTGTTTTATTTTTTTTATTTGGCTTTATCATGGTGCAATATTCGAGTTGGATTCAAACGATTCGTGTGTTGGAATTACCATTGTTAGCATTGCTTGGAGCTTTACTAGCGAGTGTTCCATTCTTTGGTGGGTTAGCAACGTTACTCGAACCAGCTGATGGAATCTTTTTATCGATAGTAGGACAAGACTTTAAGGCGTATTTACAAAAAGCCATTCGCCGAAGTTGGATGCTTCCGCTACTTGTGATGTTGGCTTCGACAGGAATCATTTTTCCAATTGTGGCACAAGCCTTTGGAACGAATTTGAGTATGTTCGTTAAATTATTCCTATTACAAGTTTTCTTTAAAGACTTATTATTCCGTTGTACGAAATACGCTTACCGTGGAGTACTTCATTTTACATGGATGGAAAAACTCGGTATTTACATGATTGCAGTAACGAACTTCTTTGGAATGTTTTTATGGATTTCTGAAAGTTGGTCAATTGTATTATTAGTCGTTCCAGTACTTCTAAGTATCTTTGTCGAACAATATTATGGAAAAGCAGCGTTTATGTACCAATTTGATAAAATGATTGAAATGGAATTAGAAAGGCAACAACGTATTTATCGTTTATTTGCCTTATTTGTCGATGTACCAATGTTGCATAAGCCTCACGCACATCGTCGAACTTATCTCGATGGCGTATTGAAGATGCTTGTTGGGAATCAACCTAGTGGGCATCGCTATTTAGTAAGTCGTACGGTCATTAGAACAAGTCAATACATGAGTTTATTATTACAACTGGCAGTCGTGGGCTTTGTAGTGGCGTTATTCTCACAGCCGTATTATTGGAACTTTATTGTAAACGCGTTACTTATGATGCTTTTAGGATTCCAACTTGTAGGAGTGATTCAAAGCGCGAATACACAAAATAGTCATTTTGCCTCTCTTGTAGATAGCAACACACGTCTTCAAGATGATTTATCAGTGCTTATGTTAACAATGGTGGTTTCTGGGATTGTGATTGGTATTTCTTCTGCGATTGGCATGCGTGAATTGATTGGGTTAGTAGGAATTGTTTTCTATCCGATTTTTGGAATTTTATTTACACAGTTTTATTTACGGTATCGATTTCTTAAGAAGAGAAGAAAAATTTAAGTTTGTAGGCTAAAAGTAGCACACAAACTTGACTCAAATAGCATAAAACCATAAAATAAAAGAATAGATTTATTGAAGGAAACAGAATTTGTCGTTAGGGATGGAATAGATGGAATATAACATGGACTCAGGATGGAATCTCCATCCAATTGGTGGGGACACCGGTCAAGCGTACATGGGAGTAAAAGACCATGAACGTGTATTTCTAAAGAGAAATGCTTCACCGTTTTTAGCGGTGCTATCGGGTGAAGGTATCACTCCTAAGTTAATATGGACCAAACGTGCGGGTAATGGTGATGTCATTACAGCTCAAGAATGGTTGTCTGGAAGATCCCTCACTAAGGAAGAAATGGGGTCCGTCGAAGTCATTGAGCTGTTAAAACAGATTCACCAATCCCCAAATCTTTTACAAATGTTACAACAGATTCAAGGGGAAGAGTATAGCACTCAAAAATTCATCGATGAATATTTAAATAATTTACAGTCAGGATTACAAACCCATCGTTTCTTAAACGAAGTATTAAATTACTTAATTGAAACAATTCCTCTTGTTAGCGAAGTTGGAAAAACGGTTTGTCACGGGGATCTTGATCGTCGTAACTTCATGTTATCTGAAGATGAGAAGCTTTACCTAGTTGACTGGGAAATGGTTCGCCTTGCCGATCCAGTTTCTGATTTGACGATGATTTTGACGCAGTACATTCCGGTTCATCAATGGGGTGAATGGTTAGATATGTATGGCTTACAACTGTCTACAAATATTTACCAACGAATTGAATGGTATGCTCTAATGAATTGCTTGAATTATATTAAGAAAACGCACTTCGAGGGACGTTATCTTGAAATGAACGAGAAAATTCTTTTGGTGAAATCGATTTATAATAATCGTATTGGAAAAACCACAGAAGAATAGACAGGAGTTAGACTTTGAGATTAAGAAATAAACCTTGGGCAAAAAATGCTTTAGCAGCTCACCCAGAAATGGTCATCCAAGATCCAGCGCAATGGAAGGGAAGATGGCATGAACGTTTTGGCAATAGCAATCCAATTCATATCGAGATTGGTTCAGGGAAAGGCCAATTCGTGAGCGGTATGGCTCGTCAAAACCCAAACATTAACTATATTGGAATTGAAATTCAAGAAAGCGTCCTTGTAGTCGCTCTTGAGAAAGCTCTTTTAGCAGATGTTCCAAACCTACAATTATTACATGTGAACGGTGGACAAGTAACGGACTACTTCGACGATGGAGAAGTAGATCAAATTTACTTGAACTTCTCAGATCCATGGCCAAAGAAACGTCATGCGAAACGTCGATTGACTCATGAAAGTTTCTTAGTTGGATATGAAAAAGTATTACCACCATTTGGAGAATTACACTTTAAGACAGATAACCGGGGCTTGTTTGAATACAGCTTAGCGTCATTCTCACAATTCGGACTTGTGTTAAAACAAGTTTGGTTAGATTTACATCAAGTGGAATTTCCAGGAAATGTGATGACAGAATATGAAGAGAAATTTTCAGCAAAAGGTCATCCAATTTATCGTGTGGAAGTGATTTTCCCACAGGATAGAAAAGCTTTAAACAACCTGAATAACAAATAAAGGAGCCTGATTCATATGGAATCGAAAAATAGTTTCAAAGGTGCAAGTTTTCTACTAGCAGCAGGTGCTGTTATCGGAGCATGGGTCACTTCAAAATGGTTTGAACGCAGAAATGTCAATGGAGATGTTATTGTTCAAAATGTACGTAAATTATTTCAAGTAGTAGGTACTATCGAAGGCTCTTGGATTGAGATGGAACCTGTATTCGTGGATAGCCCAGAATTTTATGGAGAAGTTTATTATGGCGGGGTTACTCGTAAGGAAGATAATGAACTAGTCCAATATGAATTTTATGCAGATGCAAAAACAGGAGCCGTTATTGATTTATACAAAATTGGTTAATCAAAGAAAGCTGGAGGTCCTCCAGCTTTTGGCGCGTTTATAAGATGTTTTATAGAAGTAGGAAAGAAGAGGATACAATGGAAGCTCATACAGAACAATTAATCAAAACGTTAACAGAAATGAAAGGAACGAGTGGGCATGAGGGCCGTATTCGTGAATTCATGAGAAACGAATTAACACCATTAGTAGACCGTATTGAACAAGATGGTCTTGGCGGTATTTTTGGAGTTCGTGATAGCAAAGAAGAAGATGCACCACGCATTATGATTGCAGCACACATGGACGAAGTTGGTTTCATGGTAACAACTATCACTCCAAACGGAATGTTTAAAGTAAGTCCTTTAGGTGGATGGAACCCATACGTGGTTTCAGCACAACGTTTTACTTTATTAACTCGTAATGGAGACTATCCAATTATTTCTTCTTCAATCCCACCACATCTTTTACGCGCAGCTGGTGGTCAACAATCTGCTGTGAAAGTAACCGATATTTTATTCGATGCCGGATTCACTTCACGTGAAGAGGCACTTGAATATGGTTGCCGTCCTGGCGATACAATCGTTCCAGATGTAGAAACTATTTGGACTGCAAATAAGAAACGCATGATTTCTAAATCATGGGATAACCGTTATGGATGTACAGTGGTTCTTGAAGCGTTAAAAGCTGTTAAAGATGAGAAATTACCAAACACATTAATCGCTGGAGCAAACGTGCAAGAGGAAGTCGGATTACGTGGGACAGGTCCAAGTGTGACGAAGTTCAATCCTGATTTATTCTTTGCGGTAGACTGCTCAGCAGCAGACGATATTAATGGTTCGAAAGAAACATTTGGGCACTTAGATCAAGGATTCTTATTACGTATTTTAGACCCAGGTATGGTGACTCTTCCTCGTATGAAAGAATTCCTAGAAGATACTGCATTAACACATAACATTCCGTTCCAATACTTTGTTTCACAAGGTGGAACAGATGCTGGTAAAGCGCACTTAATGAATCAAGGGGTTCCAAGTGCGGTTATTGGGGTATGTGCTCGTTATATCCATACACACCAAACAATGTTCTCAATTAAAGACTACGAAGCAGCACGCGAAATGGTTATCCAAACAATTCGTGCATTAGACCGTAGCACAGTGAACACTATTTTAGACGGAAGAACAAATTAAGAATAAAGAGGTACAATATATGTGGTTAAGTTTTTATAACAAAAAGGGAATCGGCGATACGTTATTATTAACAAGCGGAACTGCAAGCCGCTATGACGTCGAATATGAGAAAAAAGGAAATGTGACTCAAGTCTTTGTTCGTGAGTCTAAAGAAGTTCTAGGCTATAATATTGAAAAGATTTCTGAAGAGATTTCATTTGAAGAAGACGGACAACAAGTCTTAACTCCCCAGCAACAAGAAGTTGTAAAAGGATTGATTGAAAAAGCTGGGTTTGATGTTTCCACTTTAGATTTAACACCTGAAGATGCATTAGTTGTTGGATACGTTGAAAGTTGTGTGGATCATGAAGATTCTGACCACCTACATGTAACAATGACTCGAGTAAGTGACTCTGAAGTGTTACAAATCGTCTGCGGAGCACCTAACGTAAAAGCAGGTCAAAAAGTTGTTGTTGCTAAACCTGGTACAGTAATGCCAAGTGGTGCCATCATTTGGGCTGGAGAATTACGTGGGGTTGCAAGTCACGGAATGCTTTGCTCAGCGCGTGAATTAGGCTTAGAAAACGCACCAGCGAAAAAAGGAATCTTAGTATTAGATGATGCGACTCCAGTAGGGACGCCATTTAAATCATTAAACTTACAATAAAGGAGGATGTGGAGTCATGAATGAACCATTTAACGAGAAAAACGATTCATTCGCTTCTTTGCAATCAAGACGTGAAAAGTCTACTTTTCCAAACTACTTGAAGCAAGGCCAAAGTTTTGAAGATCAAGTCGTCGAAGAAATGACGCGAATTGATGCAACTAGAAAAGAAGAGACTCCACATGAATCCTTACCATTTGATGAGCAACCTGATGCAGCGCTTTTACAACCATTTGAAAAAGAAGAGCATCAATTACCAGCGCAATTCCGTTCATTTAAGGAAAAAGCAACAGAAGGTCATCAAAAATATAAACCGCGTGTGGATTGGACTACTTATTTGAACACGAATCAACGAAAACCCTTTAAACCAAGTACGGTGCCATCTAGTACGAGATGCTTGGAAAAAGAGGTCGAGCCAAAAATTTCTTACCGTGAATTAGAAAAAGAGTTGTTGCCGAATAGTACAGACTTAATTTTATTTGCGAAGGAAGAGTCTTTGTTGGTGTCGGTAGATGAACAAGAAGACACGATTGAAAAACGCTTGAAAGAGTATAATGATACCTCTCATGAGAAGCCAGTACAAAGTCAAATTTTCTCAACTAAAGGCTATGTTCCAGCCTTTAAACGCAAACAAGAATCTGACGTTGAAGTTGTGCAAGAGTCTTTATTAGAAGGGTTACCGGAGACAAAAGTTGAAAGACGAAAAGCGCCGGAAAAACCACTAACGAGAAAACAAAGACGCGCGATGAAGAAATCATTATCGATGATTATGGAACAAGAACAGCAGGAACGCCATTTACCTTATGGTCATCCCAAAAAATAGTAGTAGAAAAGTGAGGAGATAGAATGGATAAAAGCAAGATTTATCATTTTACAGGAATTAAAGGCTCCGGAATGAGCGCTCTGGCGTTGGTTCTGCATGGTGAAGGATATAAAGTGCAAGGCTCTGATTTAGAAGAGTATTTCTTCACACAAAGAGGACTTGAAGAAGCGGGGATTCCTTTACTACCTTTTAGTGCCTCTAATATTAAAGAAGGACAAATTGTGATTGCAGGTAATGCATTTCCAGATAGCCATGAAGAATTAGTTGCCGCTCGCGAAAAAGGAATAGAAGTCATTCGATACCATAAATTTTTAGGCGAATTGTTGAAAAATTATAAGAGTGTTGCTATTACAGGTTCTCACGGAAAAACGAGCACAACAGGTTTGTTAGCCCACGTATTAAGTGGAATGGAACCAACAAGTTATCTTATTGGAGATGGAACTGGTAAAGGAGTTGAAAGTTCAGAACACTTTGTATTAGAAGCTTGTGAATATAAACGTCATTTTATGGCTTACCGACCAGATTACGCTATTATGACGAATATCGATTTTGACCACCCAGATTATTATACGGATATCGATGATGTACAAAGTGCCTTTGAAGCCTTTGGAAAACAAGTGAAAAAAGGAATTATTGCTTGTGGTGATGATGAAAGACTTCGTACACTAGAGGCTATCGTTCCTGTAACCTATTATGGTGTTGGTGAACATAATGATGTAATTGCTAAAAACATTCGTAAAGAGAAAGCAGGAAGTTATTTTGATGCGTATATTCACGGTGAATTATATGGTCATTTTTACATTCCTACTTACGGAGACCATAACATCTTAAATGCACTTGCAATTATCGCTTTCTACTATTTAAATCAATTAGATCCAAATGAACTCGCTCAACAGTTTCGAACATTTAGTGGCGTAAAACGTCGCTTTTCTGAAAAAGTTATAAATGGCGTAACTGTTATTGATGACTATGCACACCATCCATCTGAGATTCGTGCTACATTAGATGCTGCTCGACAAAAGTATCCTGATAAAGAAGTAGTAGCTGTCTTCCAACCTCATACTTTTACGAGAACAATTGCACTTTTAGAGGAGTTTGCTTCAGTATTATCTCTAGCGGACCACGTTTACCTATGTGAAATTTTTGCATCTGTTCGTGAAGAAGCGGGCGATGTTTCTATTGAAGATTTAGCAAAATTAGTAAAAGGTGGAGCGAAAGTATTACCGCTTGAAAATGTGTCTCCACTTCTTTCATATAAAGATGCTGTGATTGTCTTTATGGGAGCAGGAGATGTACAAAAATATGAATTTGCATATGAAAAACTATTATCGAATACTTCTCCAACACAAAACTAAAGATTGATTCATTTAGGTCTGGCAGTTGCCAGGCCTTTTTGTGTGCAACTAAGTGTGTATAGCGAAGGGAAGGGCTCTTTTTAGTGTTCATAGGATTGTTTATTTGTTACACTGGTAATGACTTATTAGGAGGCATATTATGGCAAAACAAAAATTATTACTTGTAGACGGAAGTAGCTTAGCATTCCGCGCATTTTTCTCAATTCTAGATTTAAATCGTTTTAAAAATTCCAACGGCTTACATACAAACGCACTCTATTCATTTCACCGTATGTTTAAGTCCATTTTAGACTCTGAAAAACCAACACATGTACTTGTAGCATGGGATGCTGGAAAGACAACTTTCCGTACAGAAATGTATGCAGATTATAAAGGAGGACGTTCGAAAACTCCAGGGGAATTTATTGAACAGATGCCTTATTTTAATGTGCTTTTAGATGCATGGGGAATTCCTCATTATCGATTAAATCAATATGAAGCGGATGACATAATCGGCACTCTTGCAAGAAAAGGGGAAGAAGCAGGATATGAAGTCGTAGTTCTTTCAGGAGATAAAGACTTAATTCAGCTTGCAGACAATAATATCACTGTGAAAATAACGACAAAGGGAGTGACTGAACTGGTCGAATATACTCCTGAAGTGATTTTCGAAAAATATGGATTAACACCTGAACAAATTATTGACATGAAGGGATTAATGGGAGACTCTTCCGACAACTATCCAGGAGTTACAAAAGTCGGTGAAAAGACAGCTGTGAAGCTTCTTCAAGAGTTTGGAAGTGTAGAAGGAATCTACGAACATGTCGATGAAATGAAAAAGAGCAAGTTGAAAGAAAACTTAATTAATGATAAAGAGTTGGCTTTTTTAAGTAAGAAACTAGCGCGCATTAATGTAGAGTCGCCAATCGAAATTACATTGGAAGATACACTTCGCAAGGAACAAGATGTGGATGCATTGATGTCGTTCTATAAGGAAATGAACTTCAATTCTTTCCAATCCGACCTGCTAAATTCGGGCGCTACGACAGTTGAAGACACTTTAACAGTTGATCGCCCAAATGTAGAGAGTGTAGCAGAGATTACCGAAAAAATGCTTAAAAGTGCAACAAGTGTGCATTTTGAGACCCTTGAAGCGAATTATCATGTGGCAGAAGTGATTGCCGTTGCCTTTGGAAATGAAAAGGATGTTTTCGTGACGGATTTAGATACGGCAGTTGCTTCAGAAGCCTTCAAGAAATGGCTTTCGGATGCGTCTGTTGAGAAACATTTATTTGATACAAAAGCAGCAAAAGTACTTGCGCACCGCTTCGGCCTCGACTTAAAAGGTGCCAATTATGATGTGTCTCTTCTTGCGTATTTAGTGGATACAAATGATATCGTGAAAGAAATTAGTGACGTAGCCCGTCGTGTCGATGTGACGATTCTTTCCAGTGACGAAGCAGTCTACGGAAAAGGTGTTAAAATCCAAATTCCTGAAGATAAAGAGGTTTGGAATCAGCATTTAGCTGCAAAAATATATACGATTGCTGTGGCACCTGAAAAGCTATTGAAACGCCTTGAAGAAAATGAACAAACTCATCTCTATTGGGAAATGGAATTGCCAGTGAGCGATATTTTAGCTCGCATGGAAATTCAAGGGATTCGCGTTGATAAAGAACGTTTGGTTGAGATGGGTATAGAATTTGAAGAGCGTCTAAAAGAAATCGAACAAGAAATTTACGAGCTAGCTGGTGAAGAGTTTAATATCAATTCGACCAAACAACTCGGTGTCATCTTATTTGAAAAGATGGGATTACCAGTCATTAAGAAGACGAAGACTGGCTATTCAACTGCGGTAGATGTTTTGGAAAAATTGGCGCATCAAGCTCCAATCGTAGAATTAATTTTAGAATATCGTCAATTAGCCAAATTAAATTCAACGTATGTAGAAGGATTGCAAGCGTATATTCAAGAGGATGGTAAGATTCATACTCGATTCATCCAAAATTTAACGCAAACAGGTCGTCTAAGCTCAGTGGATCCAAACTTACAAAACATTCCAATTCGTACAAAAGAAGGCCGTCGTATCCGTTACGCGTTCTTACCAGAACACGATGATTGGAAGATTCTCTCAAGTGACTATTCGCAAATTGAACTACGTGTGTTAGCCCATATTGCTGGCGATAAACATATGATAGAAGCCTTCAAAAATAACGTAGACATTCATACCAATACTGCAATGCGTGTGTTTGGTATTACAAATCCGGAAGATGTTACCAGTGAAATGCGTCGTCAAGCCAAAGCCGTGAACTTTGGAATCGTTTATGGAATTAGTGATTATGGATTGTCTCAAAACTTGAATATTTCCCGCAAGAGAGCAAAAGAATTTATTGACCGTTACTTAGAAGAGTTTCAAGGGGTAAAAGACTTTATGGAATCTGTTGTAAAAGAGGCGCGTGAGAAAGATTATGTGGAAACCTTATTCCACCGTCGTCGCTACCTGCCAGATATCCATTCAAGTAACTTTAATTTACGTTCATTCGCAGAGCGTACAGCGATGAACTCACCAATTCAAGGAAGCGCCGCGGATATTTTGAAGATGGCGATGATTGAATTAGATCGTGAAATGAGGGAACGTCAATTTAAAGCAAACCTATTATTAC
>CAJPNA010000034.1 GCA_905371865.1 uncultured Carnobacterium sp. | reverse complement strand
GTCTAACGGTTGTTAAAGAATCTTGCACGTTAGAAGAAGCCATTACGATTTTAGAAGAATCCGGATATCGTTGTGTGCCTGTATTAGACGAAACAGAAACTTTCTTTAGAGGAAATATTTATAAAATGCACATTTATCGCCACAAAGCAAACGGCGGTGATATGAGCCTTCCTGTTACACATCTCATTAAGAATTCTACTAAATTTATTAGTGTAGATAGTTCTTTTTTCAAAGTATTCTTTACCATCAAAGAATTACCTTATATTGCTGTTTTAGATAGAGAACAACGATTCTATGGAATCTTAACGCACAGTAGCCTCCTTGGCATGCTTCAAGAGTCTTGGAACGTGAAAAATGGTTCATATGTATTGACTATTATTTCAGGCGGTGAAAAAGGAGCCCTTGCAAATATCTCTAAAGTGATTAACAAGTACGCTTCCATTGCCAACGTAATGACGATTGACACACAAAAAGATAAAAGCTTACGTCGTCTGTTGATTACATTACCTGCTGGTGTTTCAAAAGACAGCCTTCAACAAATCGTCGATGGCCTCGAGAAAAAAGACTACTCAGTCGCTGAGGTGGAGGATTTGCAAAATAACTAGGATGTGAGGGCGAACGCTCAGGACTGAATCACTGGACCGAAATGACGGAAGGAACGTGCAACGTTCTGCGTACATTTCGGGAAGTGGACGTCAGTCCTGTGAGCCCGAACTCAACTACTAGGATACGAGGCAGAAAGACAGAAGCTAGAAAAAGACTCGCAGTGCGAGTCTTTTTCGCTTCGTCGTCTTTCGCCCGCAAAGTTTATTAGACTTTCTTGAATCACGAGTGATGAAAAGAAAGTCAATAAACCACTGCGAAGAGCGTTCAGAAATGGAACGTTGAACCGGAACACCGGAAGGAACGTGCAACGTTCTGCGGACGTTTCGGGAAACGCACGCCATTTCTGCGATGGCGAGTTCAACTTCAAGGATACGAGAAAAGGCGTTTAGAAACGAATCACTGGACCAGAACAACGCAAGGGACTGCTTGCAGTCGTGCGACTTTTCTGGGAAGTGGACGTCGTTTCTGCCTTTTCGATTTCAACTACAGGATGTGAGCAAAAGCGCTCAGCTAATATTCGCAGTGCGAATATTAGGTGACGGTTCGAGCTTTGCCGTAAGCGACTTGTAAAGTCGCGCGGACAAAGCAAGAAAGGCTTGAGTCTCTGCTTTTGCGAACTCAACTACAGGATACAAGGCAGAAAGACAGAAGACAAAAAAGAGCTCACAGTGTGAGCTCTTTTTGCTTCTTTGTCTTTCCCCGCACAGTTTATTAGACTTTCTTTAATCACGAGTGATGAAAAGAAAGTCAATAACCCACTGCGAAGAGCACTCGAAAATCCTTCACAGTGCGAAGAATTTGGATGTGAGCATTACCATTTGCATAGTAGTATACGTCATATAAAACATTGCAATATCCACTCCAATGTAATTCCCTGCGCTTTGTAACTATAAAACTCTAAATAAAAAACCAGCACACCAGCCTTCAGCTAGTGTGCTGGTTTTTCTCTGTTATCGAACAGCTGAGCGTGCCATACGAGCTACTGTATGACGAATTCCTCGAATCGCAACTGACAATGCGTAAATATTTTCCACTGTCGCTAACCCGCCGTATCCTGCGTCCCCGATATGTTGAATATCCACACCGGCAACTTTATTACGGATAGCAATTTGTTCGATGACTTCTCTTGAAGAACCTTCTTGGCTTGTTCCAATCGCAGAAAGCACAAGTGCATCATTGGCATGCGCCTCTTTCACAATTTCCACCAGTTCTGCGTCTGTAAACCCTGGCACCGTTCCAACTGCTGGAACAAGAATCACATCAGCTCCTGCTTTAATGAAGCGTTTCGCGATGTCCACGTTCATCACAGGTTCCTTCGAGCCTGCCCCATGCATTTTACCAGCAATGACAAGCCCTGAATAATGTTGTTTCACCATAGCAAGAGACGCTTCAATCGTTTCATTCGTTACCCCTGTTCCTGGATTTCCTGTTAAGCAGATAAAATCAAGACCAAGTTCTTCCGCACATTTCACTGTTTCCACCGTACATTGACGCCCTGGTGAGATTTCGATACGTGTTTCTAGCATTTCTGCATTCATGTCCACCGGCTCCAAGTTCGCCCCAATTGGCAACCCACTCAGTTCTTTCGCGCGTTGTACTGGATTTTCACTTTCTTCAGCACCATAAATCAGTGGATCAATACAGTCAAACCCGTTCAAGAGCACCATGTCTCCACCGAACGCCTTTGCGATTTCTGCGTTAGATAATTCATTCAGCATCGTTGGACGTGAGCATACCGTTTCACAGCACACCGTTCTTCCTTCTGCAGCTTCAATCGCCTTTTTCAATTCTTTTCCTGTCATTTTTCTGAAATCACTGGCCACACAATTTAACAATCGTTTACTCATTTCGTTTCCTCCTGTCCACGAACAAGCGCCACTACTTCTTTCAACAACGCTTCATCCGTCTGTTCGTAATCTCCATTTTCATGATAGGCATAGCTCAACTCCTCGCCTGCAGTCGTCGGGTCCGTCTTCCACGTCTTAAACGTTCCATGGATTTGCGAAATTCCCGTCTCCTGCATTAAGAATTGCACATTCTCTTTCGTGACACCGCCGCCACAAAGCAATTCAATTTGACTTCCGTAGCGAGACTGCAACTCTTTTAAAAGTGGGATTCCTTTTTCAATTTTCGCCTGTTGTCCCCCTGTTAAAATGCGCGTGCATCCTAGCTTAATCAAGCCCTCGATGGCACTATTCACATCAGGCACAAGGTCAAACGCCTTATGGAACACACTCTCGGCATGATATTTCTGACACAACTCAATCATCTGCTTCGTACGGTTCCAGTCAATCGTCCGATCTTCTAATAGAAATCCAAACGCTAACCCTTTCGCACCCGCTTCTAATAAGAGTTTCGCATCGATTAGCATGCTTTCAAACTCTTCCTTCGTGTAACAAAAGCCTGCACCACGAGGACGAACCATGCACACAATCGGAAGGCTCACTCCAGACTCGAGTACTTTTTGTAAAGTCCCGATGCTTGACGTTAATCCTCCTAAGAACAGTGCGCTATTCAATTCAATGCGGTCAGCACCAGCACGCTCGGCAATCTGGCAGTCTGCGATGCTTCCAACACATACTTCTACTGTCATACCGTCCCCTCTTTCATGCGCGACAATGCGAGTAGCGCTAATCCATAAATAATCGTATCTGTTTCTAAGTCTTTTATACCGATCCATTCATTTGGCAAATGCGCAATATCTCTTTGCCCTGGGAAACTTGGGCCATACGCAATGATATTTGGAATGATTTTGGCATAGGTTCCACCCGTTGTCGTCACTGGAACGCTATCGCTCTGCGTGATATCCGTATACACCTTTTGCAAGGCTTGCACATAGGCGGAATCCTTGTCATAAAGCACTGGATCCCAATGCGAAATCACATCTAGCACGCCACCTTCTGGCACATGCGCATTAATTTTCTCAATCAACTCGCCTTTCGTACAACTTGCTGGATAGCACATCGTCCATTCGACATAATGACGACCGTCTTCCACTCCAAACGTTTCTCCTCGCAATTGCATCATCCCAAAATCACTATCTTCATAAGCAATGCCCAATTCTTCCCCGCGATGGTTTGTATGGAGAAGTTTTTCGTTGGCAAATGTATACAATCCGGACACTTTATCCGAAGGGAGAGACAATCGTACTCTGAGACGACCGCGTTCCCCGTAAACGACTGGCCATTTACAGTCTGGCGTCCACCCGAATGTTGGAGGCACTTCTTTGGTTAAATAGTGCTTTACACATCCAAATCCGGTCTCCTCATTCGTTCCAAAGACAATTCGAACCGGTCTATCAAAGGTAACACCTTTTTCCTTCAATACGTATAACGCATAAAGGTTCGATAGAATGGGCCCTTTGTTATCCAATGTGCCGCGTCCGTAGAGTCTTCCGTCACGAATGGTCAATGCTAATGCTGGAGAAATCCATCCTTCACCAAGCGGCATTACATCCACGTGTCCAAAGATGCCATAGTAAGTGCCATCTGATTGGTCCTCTCCGTACTGTGCATATCCAATCTTGTTATCAATATTCTTCGTTTGAAATCCAAGTTCACTGGCAATCGCAAGTACTTCATCGAGCGCCTGTCTAGGTCCCCTACCAAATGGAGCCCCATCTTCTGCTTCTCCTCGAATACTTGGGATAGCGACCATCCGTCTCAGTCCATCAAATAGTGCAGGCTGAATTCCTTTTAGTTCCGCAATCCATTCCTCTTGATTCATTCTTTGACCTCCAATGGCTTCATTCGTTCTTCTAAATACGATTCTAGCCATTCTTTTGTCGCTAATTCATGTCGCATCGTGCCATCACTTTGCGGATGCACACGGAATACCGTTGGTGCTAATGCACTTGTCGCAACAACAAATGAGAAGTTCTCGATATTGGAAGCTGCTCCAAAGTCTCCTTTGGCAT
Organism: uncultured Carnobacterium sp.; assembly: GCA_905371865.1. Classification (GTDB taxonomy): domain Bacteria; phylum Bacillota; class Bacilli; order Lactobacillales; family Aerococcaceae; genus Granulicatella. The sequence goes on along the minus strand of CAJPNA010000034.1, from coordinate 5,929 downwards.
TCATGGCCACTACAGAGATATCTCCTGCCTCACCACGCGTTCTCTTCAATCGTTCTGCAAGGTCGCTCACGGCTTTCTCACATGCCTTTTGCGGACTGAGATCCTCTTTCATCAAGCGGACGATTTCATAAGAGATTACGCCCTTCATCAAGTCCTCGCCTAAGCCTGTTGCTGTGGCGCCACCAATCGTGCTATCGACATATAATCCAGATCCAATAAATGGAGAGTCCCCAACACGCCCTGGTTTCTTCATAAAGAGTCCACTTGTCGATGTCCCTGCGACCATGTCTCCAGCTAGGTCCAATCCCACCATACCGACCGTATCATGTCCGGCATATGGTGTAAGTTGCTCTCGTTCAATGTCCTTCAATCGGTTATGGAAATGAATCTTCGAACGGTCCGTTAGCATGTCTTTTTCTTCGAAATGATGAGCTTTCGCAAAGGCTGCTGCCCCGTCTCCAACCAGTACATTATTCACTTTATAAGCACTCAAGGCACGCGCCACCGAAATTGGATTGGCGAACTGTTTCAAGGCGCAGACCGCACCAAAATCAAACGTCGATCCATCTAAATAAGCGGCATCTAACTCCACTTCCATCTCTTCATTTGGAAGTCCGCCATATCCAACAGATTTAAAGTAAGGGAAGTCTTCCACTTCTTTAATCGCGCCTTCGATGGCATCTCCAGCAGTTCCGCCCGCTTCTAAATTCGGGGTCACCTTCTGGATTCCTTCGAGCGCCATTCGCCATGTCGCAATCATACCCCACATTCTCTGTCACCTCTTTTACTGAAATCTTTGTTCACTTTCGTCTTTGGCTCCGCTAATAATCGCAACGGCTCCGCCTAATGCTTCCCGTAAGCCTACGCCGCCTTTTTTCGGCATTTCGAGTAAGACGACTTTATCTTTATAAGCTGCGATGGTTTCTTCATTCTCTTTCGAACAAATCACATAAGGCTTGCAGTCGGTTTGCTCTTGAATGACTAACGCAATTTCTGCTGCCATTTGCGCATAGGTGCCGTAGTTAAAACATGGCCCTGCAAACAGCACTTCTGCTTTCGTTTTTAAAATCAGATTTTTGATTTTATGAATCACTTCTTCTTTATGCGCTTGGAAATAATCCGGTCCACAATAAATCGTCGCAAGCGCTGTAAGTCCTGCTTTTTCGAAGTCGTCTTTGAACATTAAATAAGAACCAACCCCACCCTTTTCAAGGCCTAATTCTGTATCGCCACGTTCCTTTCCGCCGTATCCTGCTTGAACTTGGTCAAATAATAATAGTGTTCTCATCTGTTCACTCCTCTCTATACAAAAAGGTGGCAGCGTTTTTTTTGCATGCCACCCAATGTTATGAAATCTTGTGACTTATGCTTTTGTAATTTTATAAGTCATCAAATGATAAGTCGTTTAAGTCAACGTCGTCTAATTCATCACCTGTTAACATGCTAGGGCCTGCTTCTTCTTTCAAGTATTGGTTATCCAATGCTTTGAAGAATGGGAAGTAGATTAAGCAGCCTAAAAGAATCAAGAAGATTTGGAAGAATCCGGCTACGATACTACCTGTTGATAACCATCCAGAGAAGAAGAATGGCGTTGTCCATGGGAGAGATGCCCCTGTTGTATAAGGGATAATTCCTACCATTGTAGCGATTGTTGCTAAGATTGTATTTACAAGTGGTGTTAATAAGAATGGAATCGCGATAATTGGGTTTAATACAACAGGCAAACCAAATGTAACCATTTCATTAATTCCAAAGATACCAGGAATGAGGGCTAATCGACCTAGTTTCTTCATTCGTTCCGATTTAGCAAGGAAGACCATAAGGAACACAAGTGATAAAGTACTACCTCCACCACCGAAGTTACCGAAGAAGTCCCCGAAAGGTCCAGTGAAGATGTTTGGTAATGGTTGACCTGCTTTAAATGCTTCTAAGTTTTGGTTTGTTAATACTAAGTGAATTGGGTTAAATACTGTATTTGTTACAGCTGGACCATTAATTCCGAAGAACCAGAATAGAGTTGATAGGAATTGATAGATTGGTTCGAAGAATACTGTTTGACCGAATCCTTCTAACGGAGCTTGTAACACTTTATAAATAAATGTTTGTGCGTATTGATATTCTGTTAATGAGAAAATGAGATAGATTGCAAAAGCAAAGAACATCGCAAACGCACTAGGAATTAAAGCTGCAAATGAATGATAAACTGCTGGTGGCACTGCATCCGGTAATTTGATAACCCATCCTTTTTTCTGAATCGTTACGAAGATTTTTACTGACACAATGGCAGTAATCATCGCTAAGAACACCCCTGCAGATCCAAGGTTTGAGAATGCAAAACCACTAAATTTTTTACCAGCTTCGTTCACAAATGCTGGATGAACTTTTGGAGTCATGATGAGGTAGCAGACAAGTGATAAAGCTCCCCCTGCAATGGCGTCACTCTCTAATTGTTTGGCATAAGAATACCCGATACCAACTGCCCCTAAAACTGCTAAAATACTAAACGTTGAATCAATCACGGCATCCATCGAGTTTTCCCAACCCTTACCGAAGAATTGCGCCATAAAGTCGCTATACCCTGGCACCGGGAAGTTGGCAATAACAAGGAAAATGGATGCTACGATAATTAATGGTGTACCGACTAAGAACCCGTCACGAATCGCAACTAGCACCTTGTTCGTGCTAAGGCGTTCTGCCACGCGCCCCATCGTATTTTCTAAACCTGCAAACATTGTACTAACCTCCTATTTTTCTTTTTTTGATTTTAATAATTGAATGGCACGTTTCAAGATACGTTCGCCATCTGCGTTTCCGTAATCTTCGAGATTGATGACATCGACAGGAACTCCCATCGGATCGTATTTTTCGTGAACCGCATTGAATTTGAATTTCACTTGAGGTCCTAACAAGATTACGTCTGGATGGTATTGCTCGTAAATCGTATCGATATTGCGGTCTGGAAACGCTTTAATTTCTAGCGGCAAATTATGCTTATCTGCCACGTCTTGCATTCTGCTAGCCACTAGACTGGTTGACATCCCCGCACTACAAAATAGATAAATTCTTTTCATTTTCATTTCCTCCTTCCGTTTCTATTTAATACTTTCAATCCGTTCATAAAGGGCGATAATTTCTTCAGCTGTAATTTTAAGAAATTCCGCATTCATCAACTGGTCTTCAGCATGGACCAGTAAGAGAGATAATTGCACCGGCTCACCGGATGTTTCTTGTTGTAATAAGCCAAAGTGTGCTTCATGACCTTCTGCATGATATTTATCTCCTTCTTCAATACAACGGCGCGCTTCTTCAAAATGGCCTAAACGCGCTTCTTGCACCGCCTCCATAAAACTGGATTTTGCTGCACCTAGTGCGCTAATCATCTTAAAACACACTAGCTCAATGCCTTCCATACGATTTCCTCCTTCCTTATCGAATCGCCTGAATAAACGACTCTACATTTTTTGCTTCTAATAAACACATCATTTTGTCCGGGGAGTCCAGTTGCTTCCCGAGCCATCGTAAGAAGAGTTGCATGAATTCCATATCCTCTTCCTTCAACGCGAGTAAAATTACGAGTTTCACTGGGAAATGATTCCACTGAATCGGCTCTCTTAATACCGCGATGGAAATCATCGAACGCTTGCTAGATGGATGCAATGGATGCGGAATCGCAATCGAATAATCGAAATCCGTCGAAGAGAGACTTTCGCGTTTCATGACCGATGGTAGAAAGTCCTCAGTCACAATACCTGCTGCTTCTAAGTGCGAACCCATTTGCTGTAGGATTTCTTCTCGGCTCGTCGCATCCACATTCGCATAGAAGAAAGCTTCATCCATCAACTGCCCTATTTGCGTGCGAATCGTTTCACTCATCTTCTGCGTTTCAAGTTGATTCATCATTTTAATGAGTTGAATTTCGTCTTGCGTATTGAAAAATAATCCTAATCGAACGACTGGAATCGCAACTGGTGGTTCCATTTGCTCGAATGTAATGAGTAAATCCGCTTCATAAAACTCGGTTACTCCTGTGGTAAACGTCGATTCTTCTGCGACACACTCCATCCGATGTTGGAACTGCTCCTTCAATCGTTCGACACTTCCAGCAATCAACGGATATTGTGTATTTGCAATAAGGATCGCGCGTAATTTCGCATTTGTCGCTCCTTGCATATACGCGGCACCAATATGCAGTGCAAGGAATCCAATTTCCTCTTCAGTAATCTGACATTGCAGCTCGTTCATTAAATACTGACTCACGGAAACTGCCGTATCAAACACCAGCGGATATTGTCGCTTAAAGGTTTGCACATAATGATTAGGTAGACTTAAGTTCATCTGCACTCGTTCGAGTAGCCCTTGCAAGTGTAATTGGAATCGCACCTTGAATTCCTTTTGATCCACGAAAGAGATGCCCATTCGTTTAAAGAGCATTCCATCAATCTTATTTGTCAATTCCTCCAGGTTGATTTTCTCGCCCTTAAAGTAGATATCCGATTGAATCACACTTGAATTATGATAGGCCTTTAAGAGTTTCGCATAGGAAAGAATTTCTCCTTCCGGAATCTCTTTGTCTCCTAGAATTTCTTTAAAAATCGAACGAACAATCGTAGCTTCGACTTCTAAATCTAGTTTTTCTACAACACTCTCTTGCACCGTTTGTCCATGACGTATTCGTTGCAAGACTAATCCTAAATGCAATAATAAAAACGGCATGAGTGTTTTGCGAATCGAATAGCGATACTCTTTTAATCTCGCCCAAATAATCGCCTCTAATTGCTCCATATCCAACTCCGGATACACATTCATGAGCTCTGAACTATTCAAGAAGTCTTCGTTTAATTCTTTTTTCAGTAGTTCTCTATACAATTTTCGCTTGCTGGCTTCTGGCCCTTCTAATACAAGTGCCCCATTCTTCGTCACGAGTTCCAAGCCGTCGTATTTTTCAAGTTGTTGCTGGACACGAATGCGGTCTATATCAAACGTTTTAGCGCTTACAAAACATTGCTCGCAAAAAGCTTCGATAGAAACGCCCTCCCCATTGAACAAGAGCTGCTTCAGCAAGTTGGCGCTTCTTTCTGCGCTATCTTGTGGCGCTCTTAGTATTCCTTCTGGGTCTGCATATCGATTTTGTTGGAAAGCCACGAGGTGATATCCTTTTTGGCGATCCGCTTGAATGATATGCGGCATTTCTCGATTGATTTGTTCGATATCGGAACGCACTGTTCTTGCGCTAACGCCGAGGCAGGAAGCTAATTCGCGTCCTTTAATCCATTCGTGGCGTGCAAGTAAGTGCAATAGTTGTTGGTGTCGTTGTTTCATTAAAAATCCCTCCACCTCAATTTGACTATATCAGATTCTTTGATTCCATTATACCTAAAATGATTTCCTATTGTTAGGAAATTTTTAGTACCTTTTTGAAACATTTCGTAATTTTCTCACTTTTTAACTAATTTTGGATGATTGGTTTGCTAAAGGAAAAATTATAAGAGTAATCTTATGTAAAAAGTAGATGGAGTCTCTTAGAACTCCTATGAATTATTTTCATCATTATAACAATAACGGTCCCCCCTTGAGTCTTTGTCTCAAGGGTAGCAAGCTTCAAACTGAGGGTAAGTGATAAATCGCTAACCCTCAGTAATTCACATTGCTTGCGATTACCTTATTGTTATTATGATGAAATCCGTTAGGAGTTCTTCTGAGACTCCATAGACTACTTCTTAATTACAACTTTCTAAAAATTTTCCCTTCAGTACATCTCAGAAAAATGAGTGAATAAGAAAATTACGAATGGTTTCAGCAGTGGGACGGGAAAGACAGTACAGGGTGTGTGCTTTTCATGGGAATTTTAGGCAACAAAAAAGGCACCGGAATCGGTGCCTGTAGGACTGGGGTAGCTGGATTCGAACCAACGAATGACGGAGTCAAAGTC
>CAJPNA010000033.1 GCA_905371865.1 uncultured Carnobacterium sp. | reverse complement strand
AAATCATACTTTGTTAATTTACTACGACGAGTATTTTCCCCATTGCCGACTACAAATGAGTAAGTTCCATTAGAACCTGCTTCGTATTCAAATGTTACTTTATAGGTCTTACCCTCTTCAAATCTGTAATTTTGAGGAATTGTTTGATAAACTAGTTTGTCATATCCGGATAAACCATTTGTCTTCAATGACCAATTACCATCAATAACATCGTTTACTTTCTTACCGTTCCAACCACGTTGCGTATATGGTTCATGTTTTTCAGATAAGTGTGTACGGTTGTCTTGAACCCCTTCAACATCACCTACAACGAATGGGAAAATTCCTTGAGGAACCTCTTCAAAGTTTTGTTTAAATTTACCACTTCCAGAATCATGTCCATCTGAAAACATAGTAGATTGGTTTTCAAACACACGAATTTCATCAAAATATGTTGCATTTTCATCGGCATCACGTCCAAGTTCCAACGTTACATCTGAAACATCATCACCTGTTGTAAAGTACACATACATATTTTGGAAGTAACTTGTGTTATCTACTGTTGCATTCTTTCTTAAGGTATTATGAGCATGTGCTTGTACATAGTTTTTCGCAATTGATTTATTCGTGTAGTTCGAGATTGCTTTTCCACCAACACGAACCGTAATATCTGCACGAGCATCACTTCGGTTATCAACACCAACGTATACTGCATATTTAGTATTTGGTTTTAAATCTGTAAGTTTTTGTTTCAATGTTACTCGTTGTTTATTTCCTTGAATACGTAACATTTCATTAGCACCTTGAGATTTTACGATTTCTGCATGTTCAGCATCCCCTGTTTTTTCCCAATGATTTAAAGTACCACTATTGAAGCCTTGGTCATTAATATGAAGACCTTCACTCCATACCATTGTTTTCTTCGGTTGAGGTGTCTTATAAAGTACATATGGTTGATATGCTTCTGCTTGAATTTGAATCTTTCGACCTTCTCCCACCGTTAATTCAACAACATCTTCTTTTCCTTGGTCTGTTAAACGATATAAATATACTTTTTCAACATTCCAGTCTTCTGGAAGAGTCCATTCAGTAGTTCCTGTATTATTTGAGAAATGATACATCTTTTCTTTATCAGCTGTTAAAGGTTTACCATTTTCGTCCCAATTCCAAGGTACTAAGTAACTTCCACCATTTTCAATAATCCGTCCATTTAATGTTGTTACACGTTTACGGTAATCTTCACTATTTGGGTCATTAGATTGACGAACAATCTTCACTTCATTCCCTTTATCATCTGAAAGTTGAACTTCCATTTCTGGAGTCCATTGATAACTCTTACCATTGTCACTCATCGATACAGGTTGACCATTCACCCATTTAGTGACTTTATAATGTTGGAAGAACTTCGTCATTACATTACTCTCAAACAGATTACGAATATACCCTTGATAGTCGCTTCGTCCTTGCCAACCCTCAAAGTCTTTCATATTGTATCCACCAAGAAGTGGGTAGTTTGCAGCACCACCATAGCTTGGATAATCACCTACCCATGAATCTTTTTGATGGTTCCGAATGAAACGAACAATATTTGAATTTATACCTTTTAAAGTATAACCACCGTAAGTTAAGTCGGCAGCCCAATGTTGGAATGTAGAGTCATATTCTGCACCGAATCCCCATTCAATAGCCATTCTCCAACCTTGAGAATTTAATTCTTTTGCTAGTACATGAGTTGGCCAAGCAGAGTTGTCTCCAGATTGCCCATTTCCCCAAACGTCCACATAAATGAAATCTAATCCATCGCCTAATTTTTCTCTTAATTCTTTCCAACGTTCAATACGATTATGAGCTAAGTCATAAGCTGCATCAATATTAATGCCTTGGTCTAACCAGTTCCAACCATACATATATGTTCCATCAGAGTTTTTACGTAAGATTGCTTCGCTGAAATATTTTGATTCTGGATACGTTTCAGAAGCATTTACGTGAATACCAATTTTAGCTCCATATTCTTTTGATCTTTCAAGAAGCTTCTTAAAGTCTTCTACTCCACCTATTCTCTTTCCAATATCAGCATAGTTCAAATGACCTGAATCGTGACCTTCACTTCCATATCCTTTAAGAAGAACAGATTGCCCTAATCCATCTGTATGCAAGTTAATCTTCTTAATACCATCTAAAGTCATTAAGAATGGATTTTGTGCTTGGGATGCAAAGTTCATAGCAATACGATAGGCCACTAAATCCGGAACAGATTCTGCTCCTTTTGGATTATTCATAATGCTTCGATATGCAATTGCACTATCTTGCCAATCAACTACATTATCCTTATTCAAATCTTTAGTGATTACCACTTTAGAACTTGGTAATTCTAATGTATATTCTGGATAAACAGTATTATTGAAAGCTCTTTGATACCAATATGGTGAACTTTGTATTCCTAGATAGTTTACACCTTCTACTCGTTCTAAAGCTGTGGTAAGGCGTGCAAAATCATTTCCTCTGTATGTAAATTGTGAATTACTCCATACTGCTGCAGATAACTCATTAGAAGATACGAACCCATACATAAATCCGTATGCATAGTCATTCATCTTTCCTGTCTTCAAATCAAGATGGTAATCTCCTCTTTCGTGAGTATTGGTTGACATCTGAGCTCCATCAAATTTTGCATCTTGTTTATTAGAACCTACCGAAACAAGTGTGTTTCCTGGAAATTCGATTGTTTGGATTAACTTTTTGACATTGTCAATTGATTTACCCATTTCAACATTGTTCTTATTGACAATTTTGGTAACATCAAAATGCATTTCATTGCCAACTAACTCTAATTTGACTGTAATTTCTGCATCAATATATTCCTCTTCATTTTTAAGAGTCATTACATACTCAGCAGTTGAATTATTAAGTTTTCGATATTGAACTTTTGGTTTTACTAAAACACCATTAATGGATACTTTATCAATTTTTTGAACTTGTCCTGTTAATGTTTTTCCATCTAGTTCATATTCTTTTACACGTGGAAATTCAGTATCAATAATTGATTTTAATACTTCAGATTGTAAGGTTTCATAACGTACATCTTGATCATTTCTTGCTAACCCATCATTAACAACACCACTATTATCATTATCAGGTTTAACATTAGCCTGATTATCTGTCTTTATAGATACAGATGTTAATTCTTCTCCCCAACTTCCAGCCTTAAGATACACTTTTTTCACATCAGTCAAAGCGTTTTTCACGGCTTCTGGAACAATAACTGTACTAAATAAACTTTCTCCATTATTAGTAGCGTTTAGTTGTCCATCTTTCTTATAAGAAATCGATAGTCGATTTTCTACTCCAGCAGCAGGAGCTGGAATACGTGTTTTACTGTACCATGTATCTACATTTGGCCCTTTATATTGCCAAAACCATCCACCTTTGTCATACCCAACAAAAATATTGTTTCCATTATCCTTATACTTCAAGTACACACCAAAACGAGTTTGATCTGGATTAGAATTCGCTTTGAAAGTTAAATCGATAGTGACGTTCCCTTCCTCATCGACTTGGAGTCCTTCTTTTTCAAATAAAGCTTCTCGTCCACCATTATCATTTTGAAGAGTAGATGTTAATTTATTATAACGAACTCCATCTTCTTCAATAATTTCAACATTTCCCTTTACTGTACTTACAGATGTCCATTCATTTTTTACTTCCGTATTTCGATTTGCTTCGCGATTTTCACCTAATGAACTCTCTACAGCACCTTGAACTCCAGAATTACTCTCTCCACTTGACACAGCATCGCTTTTTGGCGTATTTACAACTACTGTTTCAGTTACTTCTGTTCCATTGGCCTCGTTAGATGAAACAGGTTGAAATGTTCCAAAAAAGAAAGCACCAATAATAACGGAACAAGTTCCTACTGTGAGCTTTCTAATAGAGAAGCGCTGTCTCTTCTCCATATTATGATCAACCTTTTTGTGCATAATAACCCTCCTTGTTATTTTTGTAAAGCGTTTACATACCCATCTTTTATCACTTCGAATCATAAGGCACATGTACGTTTTTGCTCTTTTTTTGTACTTTTTTGCTCTTTTTAAATATTCTCTAAACTTTCTTTTAAAAAAGATATAAAAAGCTCTTAGCATTTGAAATGCTAAGAGCTTTACCCTTTATTTTTGTCCCATATCTTTTACTTTCATAATACGAGTGATGCTTGCTCTCTCGTTTTCTTCCAGCTTCATTTCGATAAAGTAAATCGTTTCTTCTAATTGTGGGATTAATCGATATTCAAGGGCGTTTACACGGCGTCTTGTTTTTTCGATTTCATCTGCTAGCAATTGACAAGTTTTTTCAATTTCTGTTAATTCTAGCAGTTCATTCAACACATTTGAGATTTGTTCCACAGAATCATCAATTTCACTGTTTGAATTTAAGTAACCATATTTAAAGTCACTTTCCTCCGTTTCATCTTTCACAGTGAAATGCATTTCTGGAACGTAAACACTCATAATGTTCTTTTCTTGAAGATCCAAGGATACGCTTTGTGGCGGAATCGCTACAAGTTCTTCGATAAACGCTTCTTCCAACGTTGCTTTTGCAAGAACGAAGCTCTTCATCCCTTCCACAAGACGACCTTCGACATCCTCCCGTAATGCATTGTTTTTTCGAATTAGTTCGATGAACTGACGCATTAACTCATCCTGTTTATCTTTTAGGAGCTTATGCCCACGTTTTGAGACAACGAGACGATGTTTTAATTTCGTTAATTCCATACGAGTTGGTTTGACGTTCAATCTTGCCAAAGGAATCACTCCCCTTCCGGAAGAAATTCATCTAATAACTCGTCCTTGATACGTTTTAATTCCGTACGCGGTAAGATGGATAGTAATTCCCATCCTAAATCAAGTGTTTCTTGAATAGAACGGTTCTTGTAGAAGCCTTGTCCAACATATTCACGTTCGAAACGTTCAGTGAATTCTACATATTTCTTATCTGTTTTCGATAATGCAGATTCCCCTAATACAACGGCAAGTTCTTTAGCTTGTTTACCAGTTGCATAAGCCGCGAATAACTGGTTCATCGTTGGCGCGTGGTCCTTACGAGTTTTTCCTTCACCTGAACCTTTATCTTTTAGACGAGATAACGAAGGTAATACGTTAATTGGAGGTTGAATCCCTTGTTTATCAAGAGAACGGTCCAAAATAATTTGTCCTTCTGTAATATATCCCGTTAAGTCAGGGATTGGGTGAGTAATATCATCTTCAGGCATTGAAAGAATTGGAATTTGAGTTACAGATCCTGGCTTACCGACGATACGTCCTGCACGCTCGTAAATTGTAGAAAGGTTTGTATATAAGTAACCTGGGTATCCACGACGTCCTGGAACTTCACGACGAGCCGCTGAAATTTCACGAAGCGCTTCACAGTAGTTGGTCATGTCTGTCATGATAACCAGTACGTGCATTCCCTTTTCAAACGCTAAGTACTCCGCTGTTGTTAATGCGATTTTTGGAGTCGCAATACGTTCAATCGCTGGGTCGCTCGCTAAGTTTAGGAACATGACTGAACGATCAATCGCCCCAGTCTTACGGAAGTCTTCCATAAAGTATTCCGCTTCGTCGAAGGTAATCCCCATTGCAGCAAATACTACCGCGAATTTTTCGTCGCTATTTAATACAGTCGCTTGACGTGCGATTTGGGCTGCTAACTCTTTGTGTGGAAGCCCTGAACCAGAGAATACTGGTAATTTTTGTCCACGAACAAGAGTGTTCAAGTGGTCAATCGCAGAAATTCCTGTTTGGATAAATTCATCCGGATAGTCACGAGAAACTGGGTTAATCGCTTGTCCGTTTACGTCTAAAGTCGCTTCTGGAAGGATTTCTGGGCCATCATCCATGACGTTCCCCATCCCATCGAAAATACGACCAATCATGTCTTCAGATACGTTTAATGATAATGGTTTACCACGAAAACGTACTTTTGTATCACGAATGTTGATTCCGCTTGGTCCTTCGAAAATCTGAACCATTGCTTTATCTTCGTTTACTTCTAGTACTTGTCCATGACGTAATTCACCATTTTGTAATTGGATTTCAACCAACTCATCATATTTAACGCCTTCGACTTGTTCAACCATCATTAAAGGGCCAACAACTTCACTAATCGTACGATACTCTTTAAGCATGTGTCATCCCTCCATGTTGAATTGTTTTTTCGATATCTGATTTAATTTGAGCTTTAATTTCTTCAAAACGTGCAATCTCAGCTTCCGGAATATATTTAGAACGAGCAATACGGTCACGCACATCTTCTGTTCCGTCTATGATTTCAGCATAGTATGAACCAAGTTTCATCGCACGGCGCGCTTCTTTTTCAAATGTCAAGATGAGCTCTAACATGCGATATTGTTTCTCACGAGATGAGAATGTATCGACATCGTCAAACGCATTTTGTTGCAAGAAGTCTTCACGAAGCATTTTAGCCGTCATCATTGTTAGACGGTCACGTTCAGATAATGATTCAAGACCAACTAAACGAACGATTTCTTCTAAGCTTGCTTCTTCTTGTAATGTGTTCATGGCATGTTGAACAAATTCAGACCAGTTTGAATGCACATTCTCATCCATATATTTACCAACTTCTGGGTCATACAATGAGTAAGAAGTTAACCAGTTCATAGATGGGAAGTGACGTTTTTGCGCCAATGTTGCATCTAATCCCCAGAATACTTTCGCTACACGTAATGTATTTTGTGTCACTGGTTCTGATGTATCTCCCCCTGGAGGTGATACGGCACCGATTGCTGTAATGGTACCTTCACGACCTTCGCTTCCTAGTGTTTCAACACGTCCTGCACGTTCGTAGTATTCTGCGATACGGCTTCCTAAGTAGGCTGGGTACCCTTCGTCCCCTGGCATTTCTTCTAGACGTCCAGACATTTCACGAAGTGCTTCTGCCCAACGTGAGGTTGAGTCTGCCATAATAGCTACGTTATATCCCATATCACGGAAGTATTCCGCAATAGTAATACCTGTATAAATTGACGCTTCACGAGCCGCTACCGGCATGTTAGAAGTGTTGGCGATTAAGATTGTACGTTCCATGATGGATTCGCCAGTTGTTGGGTCAATCAATTCAGGGAATTCGTTCAATACGTCTGTCATTTCGTTTCCACGTTCACCACAACCTACGTATACTACGATATCCACGTCAGCCCATTTCGCGATTTGGTGTTGCACCACTGTTTTACCAGCTCCGAATGGTCCTGGTACAGCTGCTGCTCCCCCTTTTGTTACCGGGAAGAAAGTATCGATAACACGTTGTCCTGTTAACATTGGAACTTCAGTGTTTTTCTTTACTTTATATGGACGACCACGACGTACCGGCCAACGTTGGATTAAGTTGAAATCACGTACGCCTGATTCTGTTTCAATTTGGTACACTGTATCTTCAATTTTGAAGTTTCCAGCTTCCACTTTCGTTAATTTACCTTTAACGCCAAAAGGCACCATGATTTTATGTTGTACAACTTTAGTTTCTTGTACATAACCAATAATGTCTCCGGCTTCTACTTCTTGACCCACTGCTAGTGTAGGAACGAATTCCCACACTTTTTCACGGTCAAGAGAATCCACGTTTGTTCCGCGGACTAAGAAGTCACTTTGTGATACTTCTTTAAATTTATTGAGGGGACGTTGAATCCCATCAAACATTTGAGATACAATCCCTGGCGCCAATTCAACAGATAATGCTTCCCCTGTTGTTTCGACGGGTTCTCCTGGTCCAATTCCTGAAGTTTCTTCATATACTTGAATGGATGCGATATCTTTACGCATTTCGATGATTTCACCGATAAGGCCTAGATGACCCACACGACAAATATCTTGAATATTCGCATCTTCCATTCCTTCAGCAGTCACAAGAGGACCTGATACTTTTACGATTCTTCCGATCTTCACTGAGGTACCTCCCTTAGTTTAGTGATTGGTTGGTTATAAGATGTTTTGTCCAACCGCTTTTTCAACATTTTCTTGAATTCTTGATTTTCCAATTCCTAAAGATCCTTTATGGTTTGGAATGAGGATGATGGTTGGCGAAATTTCTGCATCATAACGACGAATCGTTTCCGGAATTTGACTAGCAATAGCTTCCGTTACATAAATAATCCCAAATTTCTGTCCAGCAAGTTCATCAATCGTCTTTCGTGCACTTTGCGCTTCATGGCAAGGATACACGTCAAACCCTAAAATTTTAAAAGGAAGGATGGAATCTTTGTCGCCCACTACGGCAATTTTATGAGACATAAACTGGTCGCATCCTTTCTCTTAATTGTTCTTCAGTAAACTCATTGTCCACACCAACCAGTAATAGACGAAGGTTTTTTACTTCCATCTCTAACGCATGAATATACGCAAGACAAGGCAGCGGTCCAAATGGTTCAAAAGTCGCTTCTTCTAGAATGTGATAAATCAATTCTTCTTTTAATAATTCCAATGCAAAGACTGGATGTTCTTCCTGTTCTAAAATCGCCACAATCTTGTCATAGTATGGAACATGACGATAAAGGTCAATAAGAGCCTCTGTGCCCTTTTCAAGCACTTCGTCGATTAATAATGTCTTATCAACTGTTCCTTCGCTTGACAACACCCCAATTAAGAAGGAGCGCGATTGTTTTTGCTTCGCGGCACGGATTAAGATGGTGATATTTTCCAAATCAATCATAATGTTCACGATTTGATGGATGACCTCTTGATTCATCGTACGGTCGATGAGTCGAAGATGTTTAAAATAGTAGCGATCCATAAATACATCCGCCGCTTCGAGGCGACCAAAGTTTTCAAAATCAGCATACGCTTCACGAACACCTTCAATCATAATGTCTGGTACATCAAGTGAATCTTGAGTTTCGACTAATTGATTTAATGTATCGAGGGAATAACGTCCTAACGGAACACATAAATGCTTTAAGTCTTTTCCAGAGAATTTCGATTTCAGAAGAACTTTTAAATTATGGTAAGTGTAACGAATCGAGAATACATCAAGGAGTGATGCATCTGGAATGAGTTCTAATACCTCATCATAGTTGCGCTTCAAATGGGCATCTAAGACTGGATCGAACTGTCTTGATTTGAGAACTTCTTGTACATCTACCTCATAACTTGTCTTTTGCAAGGCTTCTAATGCTTGTTGTAAGGATTTAGATACGAGAATCCCATTCAATTGTTCCTTGGACAGTAATTGCTGTTCAAGAATACGAACGGTCGTATTCACTCCTGAATAGGCTAAATCATTCATTCCATCCCTCCTTACCCAATGAATGCTTTTCTAGCTAAGATAGGTGAATATTCTTCTTTTAAATCTTCAATTAATGCTTCGAATAAATAGTTATATTCGATACCTTCTTGTTTCAACACAAATCCTGCTTTCTTTGGAAGAGCTACTTCGTCAATATTAACGAAATCAAATTGCGAAGTTAACGCAAGTTTATCTTCCTCGCTCAAACGAGAAACGGTTACCTCTCCAAAAGTAAGAGTTGTTTGTTGTTGTTTTGGTAATTTGCGAATAGCTGACTCGATAAAGAGACGTAATGTTTCCCCACTCCAGGTTGACATTACTTGTAGAACGTCCTCAAATACACTCTCAAGAAGTTCACGTTTTACGCGCAAGACTTCTTTTTTACTTGCGTTCAAAATAGTCTGTTGCTCTTTTTCGTATTGTGATTTTGCTTCTTGTTTTAATGCCGTTTTCTTCGCCATTTCTTGTTGCGAATATTGTGCATTCATTTGATTGATGCGTTCTTCTTGTTCTTTAGTAGCAACCTCAATTCGCTGCTTTGATTCTTTTTCTAAATCCGCTAGAATAAGTTGTTTTAGTTGCTCTAAATCTTTCAAGAATACCCCTCCTCTTAACCTTTATTAATGATAATTAAGATAGAAGCAAGTAATCCTAAGATTGCGTAAGTTTCAACCATTGCGGCAAAGATAATCCCTTTAGTAGATTCTTCAGGTTTTTTCGCTAAGATTTGTACACCTGCTGCTGCTACTTTACCTTGGGCAATCCCTGAGAATAAACCAGTGAATGCGATTGGTAAAGCTGCCATGAATAAGTATAAACCAGCTGCTAAAGTCATTGAAGCTGACATGTTAATCATGATGAAGAAGGCAACGATGAATCCGTAGATCCCTTGTGTACCAGGTAATAGTTGTAAGATTAATGCTTGAACGAATTTTTCAGGTTGTTCTTTAATTAAGGCAGCAGCTGCTTCACCGGCAATCCCTACCCCTTTTGATGATCCAATCCCTGAGAAGATAATGGCAATTGCCATCCCTAGAGCAGCAAAGATTTGCCCTCCACCATTTTCAGCGAAAAATGTTAACCAGTTTGTCATAATTTTATTTCCTCCATTTATTCTGATTTTTGATGTTTTATATCAATATACTTTTCATAAGTTTTGAATGGTTTTAGTGCACGACCTCCACCTTCATAGAACTTACCAAAAAATTCTACGAACTGAAGACGCAACCCGTGAACATATGCTCCTAGGAATGAAAGGAAAATATTCAATCCGTGAAGGGCAATTATAAGGAT
>CAJPNA010000032.1 GCA_905371865.1 uncultured Carnobacterium sp. | reverse complement strand
TCCTTGTTCATAGACTACTCTTCTTCAGTTGCTACTTCTTCCGTACGAACTTCAAGATTTGTTGGAGCTGCAGTAGGGATGACATGATGAATAGCGCGTTTTTCGAATACTAAAATAACACCTTCACAGTTTAATTCAACCGTTTGATTTTCACTATTCACATTTTCAATGACACCATGTAAACCTCCGATGGTAACAACGCTATCACCTGGTTTAATGGCATCCATTCTTTTCTGCATCTCTTTAACTCTTTGACGTTGTTTACGTCCAAAGAACCAGAACGCTCCACCCGCTACTACTACGTATAAAATTAATAATGTTGTTTGATCCATAATCTTTCCTCATTTCTTAAAATATATAGTCTTACTTTAACAAAAATGACCGGATTTTTCTATAAGCATTAGAAATTTCTAGCATTTTCTTTATTAAATCCATACTCTTCAAAGAACGCTTCTCTAAACTCTAATAAGTTATCATCCATAATCGCTTGTCGAACTTGTTTCATTAAGTTTAATAAGAAGTACAAGTTATGATAACTGGTTAAGCGTAATCCGAATGTTTCATCTGTTTTAAATAAATGACGAATATAAGCACGTGTATAGTTACGGCATGTGTAACAATTACATTTCTCATCTAAAGGACGGAAATCACGTTCATATTTCGCATTTTTGACTACAAGACGTCCGCTACTAGTCATACATGTACCGTTACGCGCAATACGTGTTGGTAATACGCAGTCAAACATATCTACTCCACGAATTACACCATCGATTAATGAGTCGGGTGAACCTACTCCCATTAAATAGCGAGGTTTATTAGAAGGAATCAGTGGGGTTAAGTAATCCAACACTTCATTCATCTCTTGCTTTGTTTCACCAACAGATAATCCTCCAATAGAATATCCTGGGAAATCAAGAGAAATCATGTCTTTAGCATGAGCAATACGTAAATCTTTATAGCCTGCACCTTGTAAGATACCAAATAATGCTTGCGTGTCTGGTGACTTATGCGCCTTTAATCCACGCTCTGCCCAACGAGTGGTACGAGCAATCGAATCTTTCACATAATCATGTGTATGATGAAAATCAGGACATTCGTCGAAACTCATAATAATGTCCGCACCTAATTTATTTTGAACATGAATTGAAATTTCAGGCGATAAGAACAATTTAGATCCATTTAAATGATTTCTAAAATGAACCCCTTCTTCTTCAATACGACGCATATCACTTAACGAAAATACTTGGAAACCACCTGAATCAGTTAGAATTCCTTTCTTCCAATTCATGAAGTTATGGAGTTTACCAGCCTCATCTACAATATCCGCACCAGGACGTAACCATAAATGATAGGTGTTACTCAAAATGATATTAGCGCCCATTTCATCTAATTCTTCTGGAGACATTGATTTCACGGTGGCTAGTGTTCCGACCGGCATAAACATCGGTGTTGGGAAAGTACCGTGAGGTGTAATGATTTCTCCAAGACGAGCGCCTGTATGTTTTTCTGTTTTAATCAATCTATATTTTACTGCAGGTTCTGTCATTACATAAATCCTTTCTTCATTTCATAACTATCTAACTGTACTCTACATAGGCAAAAATGTCCAATAAAAACGGGAGTCACGTGCTTAATGACTCCCTTTCTACTACCAACCTTAATCGGCAATTTTTGTATAATTGTAGCTTGGCTCTTTCAATTTCTCATCAAAGCTTACTTCTAAATTATGTCCTTGGAAAAACCATTCATCTCCAGTTTCAACAAAGTAAGTAATACCATTTTCTTCAACGCTCACATAAGGATTACTTGGAGCATCCACTTCAACAGCTAAAGAGAAGCCTTCATGAATCGGACTGCAACCATATACTTTACCCAGGAAACGAACACCACGTTCTTTAGATACACCCATTTCTTCTTCAAACCATGCTTGTGCTTTTTTATCAATTGTTAGTTGCATTGTATCCACTCTTTCCTTTAATTTACACTCTCATTCTAACATAAAACTATAAAAAGTTAGCAAAGTTTGCTCACTGATTACCTCTATACATGAAAGAAACACAGTTTAGTGATGTTAAACTTGTGAACCCATTAGATTCATAAAAAGAGATTGTCTTCATCGAATTATCCGTTGATAGTTGAATTTGATACACATTCTTGAATTTTTCTAGAGTCTGTTGTAACAATTTTGTTCCAATTCCCTGGTGTTGATACTCAGGAGTTACCAGAATGTCTTGAATAAAGAGAATAGACGCTCCATCTCCAACGGCTCGCAATACACCAACGAGTATTCCTTCCTCATTAAACGCTGCTAATATATGAAGAGAATTTCCGTAAGCTTCTTTCAGCATTGATGGATTTTGTGTATAATTTGTCCATTCTACCGCTTCATATAAAGGCAAAACATCTTCTAAAGTTAAAGCTGCATTTTCAACATAACGGATCATTTGATTCAACCTCCTTATATCGTAATCATTTACAGTGCTTTCATAAAAATTATAAATAAAAAAACTGGAATCCACAATAGTGAATTCCAGTTCTGAAATTGTCTAATAAGATTAGCCAAGTTTGTTATAGTACTCAACGACTAGTGATTCGTCAACTTCAGAAGTTAACTCGTCACGTAATGGTAGACGGTTTAATGAACCTTCTAATTTATCTTCGTCGAAAGTAACGAACTCTGGACGACCATATAAAGCTTCTAAAGCTTCTTTAATAATTGTTAAGTTACGTGATTTTTCACGAACACCCACAACATCGCCAACTTGTACTTGGAATGAAGGGATATCTACGCGTTTACCGTTCACAGTGATGTGACCGTGGTTCACTAATTGACGTGCTTGACGACGAGTAGCTGCTAAACCTAAACGGTATACTACGTTATCTAAACGTTGTTCAAGAAGAACCATGAAGTTTTCACCATGTTTACCTTCTTTAATTTTGCCAGCTTTTTTGAATAAAGTAGCAAATTGACGTTCGTTCATACCATACATATGACGTAATTTTTGTTTTTCTTGTAATTGTTGACCATACTCAGATAATTTTTTACGGCTGTTTGGTCCGTGTTGACCTGGTGCGTATGGACGACGAGCGATTTCTTTTCCTGTTCCTGAAAGTGAAATGCCTAAACGACGAGATAACTTCCAGCTTGGTCCAGTGTAACGTGACATTGAACATTCCTCCAATAATTGTTTATTTTTTGGAGTAAAATAATCGCGAAATCTTCGATTCGTGCAGTCACTACAAGGGTTCACCTTTGCAGCCGTGGTTACTACCTTACCCTAAAGGCTAGGACTGTTGACGAGCTTCTATATTTCTGCTGCATATTTTACACAAAAAATATTGTACCCTATTTCTTATGAAAATACAAGGATTTTACTTCACTTCCCACTCAAGAGATAAGTGGCAACATTTTTGATTATCGGATTCCAATTGATGGAAAGTTTGAACTCCATTTTCACTTTCGCGAATTTCATAAAAACTTTTAACTATAGCCTCTGGTAAGATTTCCTTATCATATTTTACAAGAACTGATTTTAATCGATGAGTCTTAATATATTCCATCCCAAGGCTATCCATCACCCAATCGAAATACTTCGCATTATTCACATGGTGATTATAATCGATATCATTCAAGCGAACGCGGTACGTTTGAACACTTGCTTTCTCCAAGTCGATTTTTGGAACTCTTGGATTCCGACGATTATCCTTTTTATTCTCAATTGGATATTCGTTAAGCACTTCTTCATCGAGTGAGATGAGTTTTCGCTCTTCAATATTAATCATTGAGAAAGTCGTTAATGCGTCTACTAGTACTTCTTCATCTAGAGACAAAATTGTATAACGACGGAACGTAAAGAACTTGTTATATCCAACTGGTTCAGTTTCTACAATAATTTCTTCTTCTAATTTAGGAAGACGATTAACAGTTAATTGGTTTTGAATCACAATCCAAGATAAGCCTTTTTGATAAATTAAATCAGGGTGTGCTAAAGAACGCTCTTGTTTACGAGACGCTAACATCATAATCCCAACAACATGACTTAGAGATAACTCTCCTTTCCAATTACACTCATACGCCTTCACAACATGATTCATACGACAAATTGATTCTACCATAGTACATCCTTTCGTTATTGCCTAGTTCCATACATCTTCGCTTTCTGTATTCAATACTGAAACAATGTCATGCCCCTTGAATAAGATAATATAGTCGGTTGGTAAATGCATTACTTCATATAATTCTGGATAATCTGGAAAGATTTCATACGCTTGATTTCCTTCTAGTGGTTGAGGATCAATCGTTTGATCGATTGGAGCAATATACCAAGTTTCATCATCAAAACGGTGCGCATACCACTCATCCACTTCAAACGTATGGTTTGCAATCACTAATGGTCCATCGAAACGAAATGGAATCAGACGGCCTAATGTTTTCGTACGTTTTCCTGTTTGAATCGTTTTACGAATAATATCTAAGAAATAAGAGAAATCTTCTACCCATTCATCTAATAGTTTATGCTCGTAATTTTGAACCACTACTTGAAAATCTTCCCCATTAGGAATTACTTTCACTTGTCCATAATGAATTGGAATTAAAGTATCGACCTCGTCCCAATTCTCCTCAAAATATTCTCCTACGAAAGTAAGCAACTCTTCTGCTTCCTTTTGATAGTCTTCATCCGCCACTAAAGTCAGACGTCGACCATTCACTTCACGAATAAATTCCATAAAATCTCTCCTTTCACGTTTACTAGTGTACCTCATTTTAAAAAATTTTACCTGTATCATACCCGCAAACACTGAAAATTTGTTATACTGAATGAAAGTATGAAAGGAGCACATCGATGCAAAATAACCCTTTTTACAAGTTTTATCAAAAATCTCTTGAGGAAAGAAAAGAAACTTTATTAAATCATCCAAACTTATCTAACGAAACCAAATCACTACTCGAAAAAGGTCTTGTACTACCAGAGTCCATTGCAAACCAAATGGTAGAAAATCAAATTGAAATCTACGGCCTTCCATATGGAATCATTCCAGAATTAATAGTGAATGAAAAAAACTATATCGTTCCAATGGTAACGGAAGAACCTTCTGTTATTGCTGCAGCGAGTTACGCTTCAAAATTAATCAACTTAGCTGGCGGAACCACAACGATTCAAGAAAAGCGCGAAATGATTGGAGAAATTGCAATTGTAAAATCTCCTCTAACACTAGAAGAAGTAAAAGCCAAACTTGAGGAACAGAAAGAATCATTATTTTCGATTTCTAATAACGCTCACCCTTCCATCGTCAAACGCGGTGGTGGTATACGAGATATCTGGGTAGAAGAAAAGTTTACTGACAAAGAACGATTCTACATTTTCTATGTATCAGTTGATACAAAGGAAGCAATGGGAGCGAATATGCTAAATACCATTCTAGAAGCACTTGTATCACCAATCGAAACACTGACTGAGGGTGAAAGCATTATGGCTATTCTCTCGAATCTAGCAACAAACTCCGTTGTCACTGCTGAATGCGTGCTCTCTCCAAGAATCTTGGATAAGAGAACTACTAAAGGTGAAGATGTGATAGATCGTATCGTTTTAGCAAGTGAATTTTCAAAAGCGGACCCTTACCGTGCAACTACACATAACAAAGGGATAATGAACGGTATTGATTCTGTTGTCATCGCTACAGGAAATGACTGGCGAGCAATCGAAGCTGGTGCTCACGCTTATGCAAGTTTAAGCGGCCAATATCAACCACTGACAAACTGGACAAAAGATGAGGCAGGGAACTTAGTGGGAACTATTACTCTTCCACTTCCTGTTGGAACGGTTGGAGGTTCAATTGCCATTCATCCAGGTGCACAATTTGCACACGAGTTACTCGGTCATCCAAGTGCTGTTGAACTAGCGGGAATTATCGCCTCGATTGGTTTAACTCAAAACCTTGCTGCTGTAAGAGCTCTTGTAACAGATGGTATTCAAAAAGGCCATATGAGACTTCAAGCGAAATCCTTAGGGCTAACAGTTGGAGCAACCGAAGAAGAACTGCCACATCTTATGAACTTACTCAGTAAAGCATCTCACTTAAATCAAGAAACAGCTAAAGCTCTATTAGAAGAATTGAGAAAATAAAAAATAGACTTCCCTAGCCTAATGCTAAGGAAGTCTTCTTTTTTATTATCTTTCGTCTTCAGTGTATTCCATTAATGTGAAGATGTCGTATTCACTAATTTTTTCGCGACCTTTTAAGTCTGTTAACTCTACTAAGAACGCTAAACCAACTACTTCACCGCCAAGTTTTTCAACTAATTTTGCTGCGGCAGCCATTGTTCCACCTGTTGCTAATAAGTCGTCACAGATAAGAACTTTTTGACCAGGTTTTACAGCATCTTTGTGTAAATGTAATTCTGCTGATCCGTATTCTAAATCATATTCAACAGCTACTGTTTCTCGAGGTAATTTCCCTTTTTTACGCGCTGGAGCAAATCCGATTCCTAATTCATACGCTACAGGACATCCAACGATGAATCCACGTGCTTCTGGTCCAACAATCATTTCAGCACCAATTTTACGTGCATAGTCAACAATTTGTTGGGTTGCGTATTGATAAGCTTTTCCGTTTGCCATTAATGGAGAAATATCACGAAAAATAATACCCTCTTTAGGATAATTCGGAACGCTAGCAATATATTCTTTCAAGTTCATCAAGAACTCCTCCTTTTATTTATCCTATTGCGATTCAATCCAATTTTTCAATTCTTGAAACTGACTATAATTGAATTTTTTTTCAAGCAATAATTGTTCTTTTAACTTCTTTAATAAAACTGACTCTTCCAAGTCATTCGTTTTAGGACTTGTATGAATAAACAAATGTCCGTTTTCTATTTTAACAAATTCTAACTCAAAAAACACTTTTAATATAACTCGAAATTGTTCAACCGGAATTTTTAAGAAATTAGCGACTGAAACTAATTTTTCATTGTAAGGAAGTTGTCCATGAGATTGAATATATTTATAAACACTACCAAACTTAGACTTGTCTGGAATTCCTGTTGTCACAACTGAGTTCTTCGTATACGCGATGATATAAAGCTTTTGAGGAAATTCCATTTTAAAGAAAGTTTCCACTTCCTCTACTTTTTCAGGTAAATCAAATAACACGATTGCATTTGCGGTTGGAATCTCATTTGAGGAAACAAAAGATGAAAAATCCATCACGCTTGAATTACTTGGAATTCTTGTTTGTAGTTCTTTTAAATACACTTCGTTTGAAGCTAAATAAAGGGCATTTTCAACATCAAGATGATCTTTAGTAATCTTCGAAGTCCGCCAGTCAATAACGATTCTACCTTTCACAGCGATATCTTTCACCATTAATTGAGGAAGACGATTATTTTGCCATTCATTAATCTCTAAAGTACCAGCAATGCTAATCTTGGTATCTGGTTGAAGTGAAGATGCCCATTCCCCTTTACTAAAGGCCATTGCTTGTAGCGTGTTTGTAGAATTATCTTCTTTCAAATGAAGCTTCAAATGTTTTTTATCCGCTCCTAGCAATTGAGTAGACGCCACTTGGATTCCTTCTAATGAAACAATAGGCTCTGGATTATCCGTTCCAAATGGTTTTAAGCTGGCTACTGATTCAATCCAATCAACCGTAATATCTTTTAGTGGAAGAACTTCATCAATCGTTAACGTAGCCTTCGCATCTAATAAGTCTTGATAGTCTTTAGCATATTGTTCTAGCCCATCAATAATCGTTGGAAGCATAATCGTTTCAACTGTCAATCCAGCCGCCATATGATGTCCACCGAATTTTAAAAGATGATCTTTCACACTGGTTAACGCATCATAAAGATTAAAATCACCAAATGAACGACCACTCCCTTTTGCAGTTAGTCCGTCTTCACTAATCCCTAATACGATGGTAGGTTTACCAGTCTGTTCAACGATTCGACTTGCTACAATCCCAAGAACGCCTTCGTGCCAATCTTGTTGAGCTAACACAAGTATAGGTTGATTCATTTGTTCTTGAATAAGTGGATAGGCCTCTTCGACAATTTGATTGACGAATGACTGACGTCTTTCGTTTTCCGATTGCATGAAATCAACAATACTCTGTGCTTCTTCATCATCAAACGTTGTCAACAACTGAACACCAGGAGTGGCATCTCCAAGGCGACCTAGCGCATTTAAGCGTGGCCCAATTTGGAAACCAATCGTCTTTTCATCTAATTTATCCATTTTAACTGATAGTTTTTCTAATAATGAAACAAGGCCAATTCGTTGTGTTTGTTTCATTTGAGAGATTCCTAATTTAGCAATCGTTCTATTTTCGTCTGTAAGACTGACTAAGTCCGCAATTGTTCCAATCGCTGCTAATTCTACCATTTCTTCTGGAAACTCTCCTAGAAGCGCGTGAGCAAGCTTAAATGCTACTCCAGCTCCTGATAAATCTTTGCATGGATAGTTAGCCTCTGGATGACGAGGATGAACAACCGCAAAAGCTTCCGGAATATCACTTGGAATCTCATGGTGGTCTGTAAGAATTACATCACAACCATTTTCCATCGCATAACGAATTGGTTCATGCGCTGCAATTCCACAGTCTACCGTAATAATGAGCGTATGACCCTCTTTGATTGCGCGCTCGAACGCTGGAATATTTGGGCCATAGCCATCTGTAAAGCGATTTGGTAAATAATACGATACTTGAGCTCCTAGCATTTCGAGCGTTTCGTAGAGAATCGTTGTACTCGTAATCCCGTCTGCATCATAGTCGCCATAAATATGAATCAATTCTCCATTTTCGATGGCTTCTTGAATACGCCCTACCGCTTTATCCATATCGTGTAAAAGGAATGGGTCGTGAATTAGATGTGGTGTTGGCGAAAGAAACTCTTGCAGGTCTTCAGCTGTTTGAATCCCACGTTCCACGCATAAGCGAACGAGATTCTCAGACATGCCACTTTCACTTGCAAGAGATGTTACGAGTTCTTCATCCACATTCTCTTTTAACTTCCATGCATAATTTGCAAAACTCATCGTACACCTCCTCTACTTTTTATTGAAAATACTCCCTAATAGTTTGTCTCCTATTTTCGGGAATAAAATATTTAATTTACTTGCAAAGTTCATCGTTTTTGGTAAATTCACTTCACGTTTTTCTCTTTCAATCCCTTTAACAACCTCTCCTGCTACCTTCACTGGATCTAGTACGACAGAGCCTAATTGCTCTAAGTATTTCCCGGTTGGCTCCGCTTTATCAAAGAAGTCTGTCGCAATCGGTCCAGGATTGACGGTCATCACATGGATTCCATAAGGTTTTAATTCTAAACGCAATGCATTCGAATATCCTAACACTCCAAATTTAGTTGCTGAGTACACGGACGATTTAGCCGTCGCTGATTTCGCAGCTTGGGACGCAACATTCACAATTACTCCGCTTTTTGCTTCGATAAAACGAGGAACAAAATGCTGTGTGATTTTAATTAATGCATTCAAATTCAACTGAAGCATTTGACTTATCTCAGATTCGCTTAAGTCTTTGGCTAATTTTAAGTACCCTAGACCTGCATTGTTGATCACCATCGTAATTTTGTATGATGCATCCAGATTTCCTAGTAATTGATCAATGGACGCATCATCGGTTAAATCACACGAATAAATATCGACAGGTTTTGTAGTGAACAATTGGCACTCAGCAGCTACTTGCTCTAGTTTAGTCATATTACGAGCTACAAGGATGAGTTGCACATCTCTTTTAGCTAATCCAATTGCGATTTGTGCACCTAACCCACCACTTGCTCCAGTGACAAGAGCCACTTGATTCGTAAACCATTTAGCATCCTTCATGAGGTTTAATCCTTTCAACGGTCACAATGTCGAAGTCTTTTACAACATGTACATTTTCAAAAATTGTTTTTGCTTCGTTTTCTAACTCTTGTGATTGTTTTCCAAGATAGCGAGCACTAATATGTGTTAACAAGAGTTGTTTTACTTCAGCGTTTTTAGCCACTTCGGCTGCTTGAAGACTTGTTGAATGGAAATGACGATAGGCTTGTTGGCCTTTATCTCCTTCATACGTTGCCTCATGGACTAGTACATCGGAACGATAAGCTAAGATTTCACTAGCTTCACATTTACGAGTATCCCCGCAAATAGTTACCACACGACCTTTAATATCTGGAGAAATATAATCTTGTCCATTCACGATTGTTCCATCTTCTAGAGTAATGGTTTCGCCTTTTTTTAACTTACCGTAAAGCGGACCAAAAGGAATTCCTAACTCTTTTAAGCGGTCTGCTTGCAGTTCGCCTGGTTGATCTTTTTCAGTAACACGAAATCCATAAGATGGAATCCCATGTTCGAGTCGCTTCATTTCCACTTTAAAATGTTTATCCTCGAAAAGAAGACCTTCTTTTTCAAATTCAACAACTCTTAAAGGATATCCCAATTTTGAACAAGAAGCTTGAATCGTCGTATCGATAAAGTTTTTAATCCCTTTAGGACCATAGAGGGTTAAATCATCTTCTCCCCCTTGGAAGGAACGACTAGTTAGTAAGCCTGGAAGACCAAAAATATGATCTCCATGCATATGTGTAATAAAAATTTTTTTTATTTTCCCTGGACGTATATTGGTATTCAGTATTTGTTGTTGCGTTGCTTCACCACAATCGAACAACCATACTTCATTAATTTCATCAAGAAGTTTTAACGCAATTGAGGTAACATTTCTCATTTTCGAAGGCACTCCTGCACCTGTTCCTAAAAATTGCAATTCCATTTTAATTTCCTCTCAATGTTTCGTAAATTTTCTTCGCGAAGAACAGGGTTTGTTCTTGGGCTCCAACATCAGTAACGTAGGCTTTTCTAGAATAAAACCAATCTTGATTTTTTGAATACTCATTCCAATCAAGAAGATAAACATTCGAATATTTATCACTGATTGACTT
>CAJPNA010000031.1 GCA_905371865.1 uncultured Carnobacterium sp. | reverse complement strand
CTCATATACATATCCGAACTCACTAGATAATGTTGACACGCCCACAAGTTCAGCCCCCTCTAACTGATAAACACATTGTTGTAAAAAATCAACTGGTAAATCCTCAGCATTGTCAATACGAACTGTAATGTTTGTATGACGAATCGGTTTTCGAGCATAATTCAGCACCATCGACACTTGTCCATCATTTGATGAGTTTGTGATTCGTAATAATTGATTGAAGTTAATCATACCTCGTAAAAAGAACGTTTCTTCATCATCCTTGTACTCTAAGTCGTAATTGGATGTATTCGGATAGTAAACCTCAACATCGTCACGACGATACTCATTCGCTCGATACAAGTGCTCATCTACTTTAGTAAACTCCTTTTTATATAGCTCATCTCGAATGCGATTGTATGCACTCTTAGTCTGAGTATGTCTATATAACACAAACATCCAAATTAATAATGTTATTAATCCAATGACTCGAATCAATATCTTATTATCCAACTGTCCAAATATGAACGCCAAACCTAACATGATTGTGGGAATACCTATCGCTACAATCCACATTATTAACTCGCTCGCTAATTTCCAGTCAGCTAGTGCACTTGCAATAACCCAATCATAAATCTCATCCGATTTACGAGTGTTTATATGACCTAGTGTTTTTTGAGCTTTCTCGTGAATATTACCAATCACAACATCTCTATCACTTCTAAAAACCATAAGTCAACCTCCTCTCCAGTGTTATCTTACATAAACATCTAAGTGATTTCCGTACGTACCACGGTCATAAATCTTACCTTTGTAACCAAATGGTGTATCGTATACTGTTCCTTTAGGAGCACTTCCCGCTAATACAATATATCCATCACCGTCAGAAACGAACCCATCAGCGTTAACATGTCGTCCCGGAATACTTAATCCTCCACCCGGTAACACGCTTTGTGAATAATAAGTAAACTTGTACCCACCGCTGTAAATTACACCATCAAACATGAATTGCGCTAATGTGATTTTAGAACCACTATTGCTCACCGATGAATTAGAGTATGATTGCTGAACTTGGTATTGTTCCGTAGCTTGCGACTGTGCTTGTTGCTGAGCTTTTTCTTTCGCAATACGTTCTTGCTCTGCCTTCTTAGCTTTCGCTTCCTCCTCAGCTTTTTCTTTCGCAATGCGTTCTTCTTCCGCCTTCTTGGATTTTGCTTCTTCATCACGTTTTTGTTGAATACGGTCAATTTCAATCTTTACATATTTTCCGTATATTGATTGAGCTTCTTCCGTAGTTGCAGCCTTACTCAATCCATCAATTCCTTCTTCAATCTCATTTTCTTTAAGACTTGATTGTCGTAATTGATGCATGTAGTAGGATTTCAACTGTTCCTTGCTAATCTCAGCTCGAAGTAACTCGACCCTCGGAAATACTTGAACCACTTCCACATTGTTGGACGGTCGTAGTCCATTAATTCCTAAAATAGCCGCCATTACAGACGTGATTGTTAATTGTTTAAACATGTCTCACCTTTCCTTTCTTCCATTTCTCTATTATATCACAGTATTAATTTTTAGTAAAGACCTATGTTTCAATTTTAGGTCTGTACTCAATTTACGATTATGTTATAATACAATTACAATTAAATAAGAGGAGTGAAACAAATGAGTGTAACAATTGTCGGAATGAAATTTCGTCCAAACATTGAATTAGTTGATGAATTCAATTGGACTGTTCTCAAAAATGAAGGTGGTGTTGTGATTTCTGAAATCCCAGCTCGTCTATTACCAGAGCCAACAAATCCATATGACCCAAATGCAATTGCTTGTTATATTGGTGAGTTCCTACTCGGATATGTGCCAATGTCTGCAAAAATGCAATTGTCAGAAGAAGTCATTGGTAAGGTGACTCGAATCCACTTACCAAAAAGTCAATCTCCAGCTCAAGATAAGTATACTTTTGAGCCACGGTATTAAAAGAAAAGAGAAGTCTAAAATCTAGACTTCTCTTTTTGTTTTATCTATTTTCAGTAGATGTTGTTGTGTTCACGTACACGTCATCTGGTATAACAGTGTTAGACGAACCAACACTACCAGTTATCATTTGATTATACACTTTCTTATCGTCATCCGACAATTCTTCTTTCCATTTCACAGCTTCGTTATATTCTTTCATCTTAGTATCCATCCTTGTCTTATCATACGGTTTCAACTTAAGTTTAGAATCTCCGTATAGAGAATCGAACGTATGTTCGTTATCTGAAAGATATAATGATTTCAAGCTATAATCTGGTTCCTTATATGTTACTGTTGGGTAATATTGTACTGATAATCCAGAACCATTCTGAACTACATTCTCTGGTATAGACCATTCGCTCGTATCTCGACCACTTGTAAATGTACGCATAATTTGTTTCACTAAAGCATGTCGAGTATCCGCATTATCCCACACATGGTTTTCTTCTGGAATATCATACCCTGACCAAATTGCAGTTGTAATAGACTTCGTAGTTGCTGCAATCCAAACGTCCGAAGCAGCATGGTCTGGCATCCATTTTGCATAAGCAACCGTCCCAGTCTTCATCGCTACAGCCATTTCTGGTATCTCAGCTCCTTGTGCTGAGTATTTCGGCACACCTTCCAGAATTTTTAGTAAGATATAAGCAGTTGATGGTAACATTGCTTGAGTTCGTTCAAACTTAATCTCTTTTTTAGAACCATCGCTAAATCCAAGCGCAGTCACATATTGTGCTTGTTGATACGAACCGTATCGTGCAAGTGCAGCATAACCGCTTGCTAAATCAGCAGTTGACATATCTAATCCTAGTGCGTCAGAACCACCGTATGAGTCTTTCACATCTAAATCTTTCATTTTTGACATAAATTTTTTAGCTAATCTTGAACCAATGTGCTCATCCAACAATCTATTTGCAGTTGTATTTAAAGATAATCTCAATGCTGTTTGTATATCTGTCATTCCATATACCGACCCACCATAATTATACGCTACTGAATTAGTTCCCGGATATTGATAAGCTGCTCCAGAAATTTTTGTTTGTGTACCATATCCAAGATACTCGATTGCTGGTGCATAGTCTAATAATGGTTTAATAGATGAACCAGTTGAACGATTTTGTTGAATCGCACGATTTAAACTCATTGGTTCATTTTGATAACGACCACCCACTTGTGCAATAACATGTCCAGTTTCATTATCAATTACTGTAGCTGCAACTTGTTGCTCATCTGTTCGTAAATCTGGTGCATTGTCCACAATAGATTGAAGTTTATCAGTTGCATCTTTATCCAATGTAGTATAAATTTGTAATGGTGTTTTCTCAATATCATATCCCAATTGTTTTACTTGTTTTAATGCTGCAGTGATATGAGCTGAGTACTTCGTCATTGACTGTAAAACAACTTCGTCACGCCAGAATCGTTCTTTCAATCCATCCGTAACTGGAATTTTGTTAATTCTATCCATTTGTTCTTGTGTCATTTTACCATGTTTAACTGCGGATAATAACACTTCATATCGACGTTCATCTACAGCTTCTGGATTGTCGTACAAGTTGTACGCAGAAGGTGCTTGACCTAGTCCTGCGATAATCGCAAGTTTCGACAAGTCCTCATCGCTTCCAGTGTTCAATTCAGAAATTGGTTTCCCAAAGTACGTTAATGAAATTGTATTTGCACCAAATGAACGCTCACCGAGTTCAATGCTATTTACATACCACTCAAAGATTTGTTCTTTGGAATAATTCGCTTCCAGTTGCATCGCCAACCATATCTCTTTAATCTTACGTGAGATAGTGCGGTCTTTTGCGTCTTGTGAGAACACTTGGTTCTTAATCAATTGTTGTGTCAATGTCGAACCACCACGAGAGTTCCCACTCTTGAAAATTTTTTCTTTAATGATTGACCGAACAGCATTCAACGTACCTTTAATTGAAAACCCACCATGCTCAAAGTAGTCATTATCCTCCACAGCTGTTAGTAAGTTTACATAATCTTGTGGAATATCCTTGTACTGAATGTAATCTCGTCTTCGTTCAGTATCTGACCAGATTAGACTTCCGTCGCTTGCATACATATTTGAATTTCCTTTAATCTCGAATTTAGTAACATCCACCTTTGGTACGGATTGCAATGTATTATATACATAACCCAATCCCACCAACCCAGCTATGCCAAAAGCGACTACTGTAAAAATCAGTAATCGCTTGAACCATTTGCCCATAAATCCGAGAATCTTTTTAAATTTTGGTTGTCCTTTAGATTCTAACATTTCTTCCTCCATAAATCATCATGGTATGAGTTGCACACCATCTAAATCAATATAATTTGTCATGAGACAGTACTCAATTCGCTCTACATCTCTACGAAGACAACGACGTAAGTCCTCACTCACGTTTGCTTTGAAATACATGTCTTCTTTATTTATAACATCCAATGCAAGTATTGTTTCAATAGCATTTGAAGCAGTGTCAATTTCAACACTATGAATTTTGACCTTGATATTCACTCTGATTGGTTCATACCCATTGTAGTCATATCGATAGAATCCATAAACTGAATCCTCATCCGACATCGAGATATTATCCAAACAAAATGCAAGTTCTTACTTCACATCTTCTAAATTGACTGCTACTTTTGAACTTAATTTCATCATAAGTATCAACTTCTTTCTAAATAATTTCTAAATCGTAGAACCAAACGTGTTCCACATGATACGACATGTTGATTATAGATATACTATCTCGTAAATGTGCTAATTCCTCATCATCAAGAATGTTAGAAAATGAATTTAATAGTACATTTGAATCTATCACATCATAATAGACCGTGTAGCTAATATGGATTTCGTTGCTACCACCACTAGCTCCATCGAACGAAAATTCAATTTCAAATGGAATTACCACATTATCGTAAACCTTTCCATCGTGAATCCAATTTCCAGAAAACGTTTTATCTCCAGTTTTCTCAATATTTGTTAACTCAAGTCGTAATTCTTCTTTGATTAAATACAAGTTAACTGGTAATTTCAACTCATCGTGTTCCATATTAACTACCTCGTTTCATAATAAACTGACTTATACATCGAAATCCTATATCGGAATTTCAAGTTCTCAATTTGATTGAACGTTTCTTTCAATCGTTCCAATGCGTCCTCATTCAATAGTTCGTCATTATCATGTTTGTTGATGACTTTAAATGTGATAATGTAATCGACGTCCAATTCGTCGACTTCTACGTCAGTCACTGCAGCATCAAGTTCAATTTCCACTTCATCTGGTAAAAATTCCTCATCCTTCCAGTATCCGCAAATGTAGTCATCTTCAATCCATAAATCTTTCATGTGTTCTTCTAAACTATTCTGTAAATCACTAACTAACAATGTTAGTTTAGCTGCTCGTCTAGCGTCTACGGACATAATCAACACCACCTATATTAACATGTTGTCCTATTGTCACTTCACTTTTGAATTGTACTTTACTTCGAATGATTGTGCTTTCAATTTTACCAAACAATAACTCACATTTAGATTCGTCACCCAATGCATCAATCACATCACTCTTATTCATAACATTACATCTAATTTCAAGTTCCACTACCAAGTCGTTCAACTCAACAGATGGTATTCTAGTAGCTCTTAATTGAATCAGCATTTGTCCAACTGGTTGAACACAACCATCAATAATTGGATAACACATAATCTGGTCTCCATTGTAAAAATGTACATCTCGAACATAATCAGATAAAGCATCTTCTATTGTCGATTCCAACAGTGTGACACTTACATTATTCACCATACAAATTTACCTTCTTTCTTGATTTTATAAACCTACATCAATAAACTCTGTTAATTGTGCATCACTAGCACTAATAATACGTGTTGAAATAACATTTAAACCTTGTACATTCATTTCTGACACTAAGACAGAACCATCTGAAAATTCTTTTTCAACGAACGACACGTGACCGTAAGTTGGGTCTGAACCAGCTACACCTTGACTAAATACAGCAATTGTTCCAGTTTTAGGTGTGCGAGATACACTGTATCCCATGTTTCGTGCACTATTAGACCACATGTAAGCATGCCCCATCGATGGTGATGGAATTGGTCTACCCAATTGAGCTACACGATTGTACACGTAATAAGTACAATTTCCCCAAGCTCCACCATTAATTGCTGCTGTAAAGTTCGGGTCAATTGGAGCGAAATCCACAGTTGTGATTTGGCGATTACGAGCAGCTTCTTTTGCAATAGCTTCTTTCTTCGCCTGTTCTTCCGCTTCTTTCTTCGCTTTTTCTTCTGCTTCCTTCTTCGCTTTCTCATCAGCAATTCTCTTAGCTTCTCTAGACTTTTCCACTAGACTCGTGAAAGTCTTAGTAAAATCATCTTTATCGAATGCTTGATTTTCACTTACAATTGACTTCACATCGTCATCCGTAATACTCTCCATTACTTTACCATATCTTGAAAGTACATTTACATAAACATCTTTAGCATCGTCAATGTCTGAATTAGCAACATCCAATTGTCGTTTCAAATCATCCACATCATTTGATGTGTTAAGTTTAGTATTAGTGTTATTAGTAGAATTATACACCAATGGCATTGAACTTACAGTACCTGTTACACTACCAATATTGATAGTTGTTGGTTTTACCGAAGAATCATCAGCACGAGACCCCATCTCATCTAATTTTTGTTGAATCTTATCTCGTTTTTCCACTAAACCTTTATAGTAATTAGAAGCTTCTTTCAAATCTTCTCTCAATTGCTTCACACTTGTAGCTTCCGATGTTTTATAAATAGATACAACCTCAATTGCACTATCTTCTAAAATTACATCTTCTTGTCCATATACAGCATGTGTGGATAGAATTCCCATTAAAACCATGCTACATAGACTGATTCTTTTTAATTTCATTATATCACCTCGTCTATATAGCATAACATACATGTTTTTTGGAGTCAAGCGATGAGCAACAATTTCAATATTACGTTCATGTTACAATCCATTATTTCTTGATTCTAACGTTAAAAACAGTTGAATAATTAAACAAACGACCGTAACAATCTTTAATTTGAAAATCATATTTGATTAGAACACTATCGATTAAATCTAGAACCTCACCCAAGTTTTCATAATTATGTGATAATGTAATCTCCACGTCAAACATTCCACAATCGTAATAACAAGATGTCTCTGCAATGTCACGATTGATGAAAATTTCAGTAAAGTCTTTTAAAATCTCATATGTGTGCTCGTCCTCCAAAACATCAACCTTAATTGTAGCTGCGTACGATAATCCATCACTATAGAAACCAACATCGTTGTCACGAATATTTTGAACATAGTCTAAAGTTAATCGAGCGTATTGTCTATATAAATCATCATTGTCGATTTTGTATTTAAGTGTCATATGGAAATCACTGCTCTGAAAAACCTTGTCAATTGTAGTCAATATTAGATTTTAACCACTAGTTTTTCTTACGTTCGTCAACAATTGTATTCCCATATCCAACTATGTGGGTAATGACAGTGACAATCTCTAAACGCTCCAAGAGAACTTTCGTTCTCAGAGGTCGAGCCAACCTCTTTCCTTTCATATATTTTATATTTCTTTATCTTATTTCACCAGTGCTAATAAATTTAACACTGCATTATGGTCTCTATCATCCTTATATCCACAATGGTAACATATGTATTCATTATGTCGAGTACCATATTTTTCATTACCACTAAGTGTAATCTTATCTTCCCCAGTTTTGATAAATCCACAAAATGAACAGCGTTGTGTTGATGGATAATATCTATCTGCTACAATTAATGTCTTTCCAAACTTTTGTGACTTATACTCCATCATTTGACGAAATGCTCCAAATAGAGAACGATGTAAATTCTTGGCTTTCTTAGACATTTGCATTTTCTTCACATCTAAATCCTCAATCACAATTGTATCATAGTTTTGATATAGTTCTGTCGTAAATTTATGTAATAAATCCTTTTGGATATTAGTTATTCTCTCATAAGTTCGTTGTAACTTGGTTCTCGTTACTTGATAACTTTTTGAGTTTATTACTCTTGGATTTTTACATCTTTTACGAGCAAGGATTCTTTGATAATGTTTGACTTTATCATAAAGTGGATTTAACGTTTTAGGTCTTAAACTTACTCGTCCATCTGTTGTATCAAAATGGTCAACATTAGCGTCGACTGCATTCTGTTTACCTGTCTTTGGTAATATAGTTGGTTCAACATCTATCGTGAAAGTAGCAGCATACTTATTATTTACTCGAGTAATTGAGCAGTATGTGATTTTACCATCTGGAATAGTTAATCCTCTAAATCGAATAGTATACCATTTTCCTTGATAACCCCTAGGTTTATCAAGTAATAGTTTACCACCACGAATAGAAGCTCTATCCGTTTTAAATCCTTGTTTTGGTGACTTTTTTGTTTTAAATGTTGGTCTACCAGCAGTGTCTTGATTGTTGAAGAATAACTTCCATGATTTTGCTAAATCCTTGACAGCTTGCTGTAATACTCTAGAAGAAAAATTGTATTGCCAATCTTCTTTTTGTGAAACTAACTCACTCTGTACACTATAATGTGATGGAGTTGGATATTGATTGACCAATTCCTGTTCTTCCAGTGTCAATGAATTTACATCATTTTTGAGTTTATTAATTACTGATTCTGGAAGTCCAATTAATCTTGACTCATATTGTTCATTCCAACAAGAAATTGCTTTGTTCCAACAGTAACGACGATAATCACACAATGAATCTAAAACATGTTTCATAGTATTATTCGGATAAAGTCTTACTTGATGATTGAGTTTCATGTGATAAAACTTCCTTATCACTCTGGATAACCTTTTTGTACTTTCTTAAACCATACAATCGACAAGAAAATACGTGTACAATTGATGTTAAGTCTTCAACCAACTCTTGTTCCGGACTTGTCTCAATATTATTAAGAACAACGATTTCCGTCCGATGTTGATTACATAATCTCTCAAACCAATCAAAGCCAAATCGAATAAATCGGTCTTTGTAAGTCACATAAATTGTTGCAATCTCGTCATTCATAACAGATTCTAACAATTCATTCCACTTTGGTCGATTGTAATTCAACCCACTACCAATATCTTCAATACATTCATCAAGAATGACACCTTTAGCATTGACAAATACACGAATGAAATCAATTTGATTCTTCAAATCATCTTTCTGACCTCTAGAAGAAACACGTGCATATGCAACTACTTTGCGACGCGATTTATCATCAACAAGTCCCATATATTCATTATATTGGTCTTCCGTATAATAACGATGATTGCCTAATGTCCGATTAGCTTTCAATTTCCCAGTTACATCCCATCGTTGTAATGTCTTAACGCTGATACCTAGCCTTTCTGCCATTTCGTGAATTTTATAAATTTTCATAACTTCTACCTCCATGTATACATTTTGCTATAATTGGGTAGATATGTCAATAAATTTATGTGCTAAGTGCGAACTCCTCTCTAAACATATCAATTCTATAATATACGTCGTCACAGATGTTATAATCTTCATCAATAGATAAATCCTGCGCAAAAATGTACAATTTCACCAAACGTGAGAATTCTGGATTAGTCACTCCAGACATAAACATTTTACCTTGAAGATTAAAGACAGTGATTTCGAAATCAACATCAAAGTCGCTTGTTGATAAGTTGAACGATACTCTATCACTTAAGCTATCCAATCCTTCTTGGATGGAATCTAGAATTTCGTTCAGTACATCATCGCTTTTTACAAACTCGATTAATTCTGGATTCCATCCTTCAAAGTTCTCGCAGTGTTTGTCCAATAATTCTATCGTTTTCTCACGAGCATTACTCGTGTCTAAATTAAATTCTTTTGTCATGAATTACCACCTCATTTGTTAGCATCAAGATATTTCTAACTAACCATGTCTATTGACCTCTTTTTGAAGCTTATCGACCATGTAATAAAGTTCATCATGTAATCGAGCATAATAGATTAACTTTTCTCGTAAATCCTCAGCTCTCGTGAAATCTCCAAACATTTCATTAACTCCATCTGCAATCTTATGGTCAAGTGAATTTCTAATCGCATTAATGGATTGACCACTTATTCCTAATTCTCGCATTACCTCGTTTAATTCATATACTAAATTTTCCTTCATGTTTATTCTTCCTTTCTGTTTTGAACTTTCATTAAATACATCTACAATAGATAAAAGTTCGGTCTGTATGTGAATAACACTCCATATTATCCAC
Source organism: uncultured Carnobacterium sp. (assembly GCA_905371865.1). Classification (GTDB taxonomy): domain Bacteria; phylum Bacillota; class Bacilli; order Lactobacillales; family Aerococcaceae; genus Granulicatella. The sequence goes on along the minus strand of CAJPNA010000031.1, from coordinate 702 downwards.
ACTACGAAGTGTTGATTTTAATAGTATCATAAAGTTGACCTCATCTCTATCTCTAAAAACACCACGATTCATCTTCTCACATGTTGCAGTCCACTCGTAGTTTCCGAACAAGTCATCACTTTCTATAGTGTCTTCATACCATATTTGTCTATCAGTGTTAATTGCGTCTTCGATTACGTTAACTAATTTGACTTGAAGTTCCTTATCATTATATTTGCTAAACAAAACATTAGATTTTGGAATATCTTTTGTAAACTCTAGCAAGAAGTTCTCCAAAATCGATTGTGATTTTCTAACATCTAACAAAAATTCACTCATTGTCGCACCTCTTTAATTAGTACTCTAAAATCATAACGAGCATCACATTCAACATCTTCAATATTAGTATCTCTTAAATCAAACTCCAATCGAACACCTATGGACATTAAACCATCTCCATCTGTTTCAATTAGATTGAATTCATCTCTATATATTGTAACTACTAACTCGATTCCATCACCATCGTCGAACTTATCAACTTGTTTGTAATAATCAATTGTTGAAATGATATCTCGAATTGACGTTGCAATTTCATTTTCTAGGTCACTGTGTAATAGATAATTCACTAAATAGTCCTCATCCGTAGACCCTCCAAATTCGGATAAGTACTCATAAACTTCATCCACTAAATCATCAAAATCCAATACATCATATTTTTTATCC
>CAJPNA010000030.1 GCA_905371865.1 uncultured Carnobacterium sp. | reverse complement strand
AATGACATCGTATAAATCTTGATTTCCAAGATACGTTGGAAACTGTGGTAGCTTCTGTGAAGCATCCCAATTTTCATAAAATGTCTTCATTGCTTTGAAGTATCTCACAATGTTCATGCGACAATTAATGATTGTTGCTTGTGCTGATTGTACATAAAGTTTTCGATAATGAAACTCATTGGTCTTTTTCACCAACTTATCTAAAGCAGAAATACTGAGTGTCTTATCGGTTTCAAAGAAATGTTGTCTGAGTAAATACAACGTTTGATTGTACAACGACTTGCTTGCCAAGCACATCTCATACACTTCATCACTCATGTTGACAAGATATGTTTGTGTTCTATAATCTTTAAATTCCATACTAGTATTATACCATGAGTGTGAACATCATGTATAGACGTTTTTGCTAAAAACATACATGCTCTATTTTGCGGTTTAAGACACTTTAGAGCGATTTTAAGTGTTGGACGTATATTTATTCCAATAAGATGTAAAACGCTCTTAGACGTCGTTTTTGAGCTTCTGGGAGCATTATAGAAGCGATGACGCTTCTTGTCAAAACAGAAGTTAGTATACGACGCTCATATTTGCGATTTAAGACGTGTTAGAGTGATTTTGGCGTTGATAGACATGCTTATATACCACATGTTAGAAAAATGCACTACAAGTATAACATGAAGCATGTATAACGAATTCTTTTTCGCAATATAATAGTAGAAAAAGTTTTAGTCGTAAAATGTTTAAGAAATTCATAAATTGTTTAAGAAAAGTTTAAGAAAGTACTCTTTTTGGAGCTGTACGCATCTGTACGCATGTGTACTTGTGTGCACAAGTGGTAAAAAAGATGCGTACAGCTTTTTTGTTGATTTAATGCGATTTCTGATTTTGCTGTACGTATCGATTTTTGATGTGCACAGAGATGCGTACAGCTTTTTTGTTGATTTGGCGCGATTTCTGGACAGCTGTACGCATCTTTTGCAAAAAAGTACTAAAACTTTTTTTTCGACTTCTATACTCTCTCTTATTTTGTAATATATTATACTTGTATTATCATTTTCAAACTATTTTTAGTGTTTTTTTATAAAAGATACGTACAGTTGTCTAGAAACGTTGTTAAATCAACAAAAAAGCTGTACGCATCTTTTTTAGACATACGTACAGCAAAATCAGAAACGTTGATTTAACAACAAAAAAGCTGTACGCATCTCCTGTGCACATAAACACAGCTTTTTCGAGATACGCACAGATTGATTAAAAAACGCTTAAAAGCATTAGAAAATGATTAGAATTGTTACAGACGTATTACAGTTCGTTACAAACAAGTTACAATCATATTTCACGAAAAATGGACAATATAAACATCAAATTTACATGTACGTTTCGGAAAAATTACGGTCATTGGATAATGTAGAAGTAACTTTGTTAACATTTATGGGTAACAAATGGTATTGACATGGATGTTGGAAGTGTGGTATAATTAAAATTTTATACATTTGGTATGAAATGGGATTTTATTGACTTTCAAGATTGTTTACTTAAATGGAGATTCATGATATAATGATTTTGTTGATAAAATAAAAGAAATTTGGTGGTAATTATGAGTTACAGAATGGACGATTATATTGATTACTATTATGAGACCGCAATGGAAGCTGAACGAGATTATGATGTTTTGAAGAATGCTGAGAGAGAGTTTTATCTAGAGAATTAAGGAATATCTTTTAGAAAGGAGTACTGGATAATGGGTTATGGATACGGTTTTGAAGGTCATATCGACAACTATTACGATACGATTGGTAAAGCTGAGGAGTTTTATGAGTATTTTCTAGAGGAAGCTGTTAAGTTATATCATGAAATAAATCGATTAGATAATGTTATACCAAAACCATTTTTTGCGATTGGTACACTAGAAGGTGTCTGGGAGTCCAGACCGGAAGTTCGAGACCGTTTTGATGATTGGGTAGATGATGTACGAGCTAGGTTTAGTGAGATGGTAAAGAAAAGTGGACTTTATGTTGCTGAGTTTGGGAACGAATGGATTGTTGTACCGTTTGATTTGACAGTGATTTCATATACTTATGATACTGATTTCAGTACAATCGTAGACATTTTAACGGAACACTCGCATGGAAACATGTTTGGTGCTGGCACAAACGTGCCACATTTTCGTGATTATTGCGAGTACGGAAATTTAAAGCACGAAGAAATGATAAAGATTTTCCAAAAAGGACTTAGCAATATTGAAATGGTAAGAAATTCTAAATTGGAACTTGTAGAAGATTTATGCGATGAGCTACGAGAAGAATTCAGTTCTCGTAAATTGTTAAGTGAGTACGAACAGCTTCGTTGGATTGGAGGATAAATGAAGATGAAATATAAAAAAGCTGCTAAACTTTATAACAAGTTCATCATGGAAACGGAAAAGCTTTACAATGAGCTTATGAAACTAGATAACTACATTCGAGTACCATTCAAAGTATTTTGGTATCTGTTCGATTTGGATACAGCTAGTTGGGAAAAACAAATGAAATTTGCTAGTTGGAAGACCAAAACCACACTTGGATTCTATGAAGTAGTACAATCACGTGAATTGAATTGGTCTGAAACAAATGATGGTTGGTATGTATTACCATTTAATCAAGGAGATTTACCATATAAATATGATTTAGATGTAGATACATTGGTTGACATTTTAACAGATGGTGAGTTAAGATATGACGATTGTGGTTATTACGACGTAGACGTATATGAGTTTAATGATTATATAAAAGAGATTTGTGATGAAGACGAAGCAATTGAGGTGTTCAAACGTGGATTGGAGCAAATCAAACTTATTAGAGAAGACAAAATTCCAAATGTGAAAACATTTTGTGATGAATTGCGAGAATGCTTAGATACTCGTAAATTGTTGGAAGATTGTGAGAAGTATGTGTTAGAAGTGAGGAGTAAGTAAGATGGCAGAAGATTTACGAAAAGAATACGAACTGGTAAAAGAAAAATATAATGAGTTTATGGAAGAAGTAGTGGAATTATATCATGAACTGAATGGTAGTTCATTTGAAATTTACAAACCATTTAATGAATGGGCATTTAGAATTGGACTTGATATTGAGAATGACTACGGTGAGCTAGAACAACGATTTTTCACGTATGTGGACAACATTGTCTACGAGATTGAGTACGAAGTTGATAAATGTGGATTTGAATTGCGTGACTTGGGAAATAGATGGCGAGTCTTAGTGCTAAAACGCTTTGACCAATGGATGCAAGATGATTTCAGTAGCTTAGTTCATCGACTATTTGAAATGAACGGTTGTTTTGATTTCGGAAATAAATTCGAACAAACACCATTCGAGGAATATATAAAATATGAAGACTTTGTGAAAGACCGCACAAAACATGGTCGATTATCGCTTGGACTGGATGAGTTCATTGGAATTTTTGAAGACGGTCTAGCTAGAATTGAAGATGTGAGAAATAATCAAAAGAGAATTGCATGGGATTTGTGTAAACGACTAAATGAATCACTAAGTGGTGAGGAGATTTACGAAGCATGTGATTTTGCAGTGCGAGGAGGAAAACCAATATGGTAACAATTGAGTTTTTGGAAAAAGAATACAACGAACTTGTGAATAATGTGAAGGAGTACATTCAAGAACGATTGAGTTCAGACGTGAAAATCATGAAACCGTACGATAAAATGAGAGCTGAGTTGAATGTGGACAATATGCGAGAGGAAACCAAAAATCGTTTTGATTGGTGGGTGACATACTTTGAAGGTCACATGGAGATTAAGATGAGTTGTGACACACCATATCACGTAGAAGATGGTGACGATTATTGGCGATTGTTATTCTTTCAACAAGAGGATTTGAAATCCGATGACTTATTCAGTAGATACATGAATCGACTATTGAGTGACTTGGTTATGTCATTCGGTACAGTAGATGAACCATTGAGTTTTAGTAATTTCATCAAATGGTATGACGAGTCTGAGTATGAGGACGCATATCGTAATTTGAATTTTGCACTAATGAGAGCATTCATTTTACGCACAAAAGAATTGCAAAACTTAGTAAACACTAGTAAAAAATTTCAAGCGTACATTGATGATAACGCAAGTCGTACATGTCATGAAATGGTATTTGAAGGTGGATTGAGTTAATGACGAAGCAAGGATTAGAATCTAAATACGATGAATTAGTGAATGCTGCTCGTGAATTAGTACAAGTGAGAGAAAGCTCTGATGCGAAAATCATGAAACCATATGATGAGTTGCGAGATGAGTTGCATGTAGTCAACATGGACAAGGTATCTCAAGAACGTTTCGATTGGTGGAAAATCGAGTACAACGCAATGATTCACAAACGAGTTTGGGACGACACACCATTTATAGTTGAACGATACATGGACTATTGGAGAATAGTGCTATTTAAGGATGAAAAGTTATACAGCGATAGCTTGTTTAATTCTTACATGAATCGAGTATTGTGTGTCTTAGGAATGACATTTAATTTTGGTACTGTGGATTCACCATTGAGTTTTGTTGAGTTCAGAAAAGCGTGTGAGTTGACCGATGATGAGTTGTATGAAAAACTAGTAGAGCTGCGACCAAGAAATGAATACATTCGTAAACTGAACGAAACGTTATTTGTGGAAGGATTTGATACTTTTTATAAATTTATGATTGATAAAGAACGCTCAATTCATCCACTATTGGTTATTACATACAACTTGAAGAAGAACATTGCTCTCGCTGAGAGTGAATATTAGGAGGAATAAGCGTATGGGATTAAATATTAATGCGAAATTAGTTAGTAGTGAACTACAACATCCAATTATTTTGTCGCTAGGTGAATGAAAGGACATCGAAATTGACGATAATGTACACGCTACTTGTTTCATGGGAGTTAAGTTTTTGTTTCCGGCACAAGACATTAGTGGAAAAATTGGATATCGTAACGAAATGATGGGAATGTGGGTACCGTATCATTTCGAAAATCCACTAGAAATGGTTGGCGATGTGTTCGTGAACAACAAATTGTTGTTACAAATACTGTTGAATGGGGATAAAAGTGAAATACCAGTGAATGGAAATTCATCTTGGATTCGAGTTCGTGAGGTCGTAGGACTTGATGACGAGAGGTCATTTGATAGTATGCGTAAGAGTAGAGCAATGCGTAAAATATTTGAGATAGAGGGGCTAGACGCTACTATGACTATCAATGTTTAGGTGGTTATCAACGGTATGTGGTACATTTATGGTAGATTAGAAAAATAAGTAAATAATTGGAAGTCATCTAATTTGAGGATGACTTCTTTTTATGTTATAATCATGATAGTAATGAATCAGATTGGAGAGATTTTAATGAGCACAAGAGATAGCGTAATTAAATTATCAGAGATTTTCAAAAATGAATTTACATCTAGATTAAAAGTCATTGAGGAGTTACGACAAACACGTAGAGCAAGTTATGCTGATTTTCAAAATATTATGACTCGTGGTATTGTGATGATTTAAGTGACTTATATGGTTCTTGGCGTGAACGCCAAGACAAAGCAATCGCTAAAAAAAGTTTCTGAAACTGGTAATGAATATACAATTGAAGGGTTTGTATGGAAAGTATCGTTTCCGGGTGACAATGGAATGGATACTTACGGTGATTTAATCGATGGATTGGGACATGAGTATTTTCCGGGATTTGGAGATGATTTCAAATTGAGTGATATTGTATTTTCACACCAATGGAGCAATTTGGTAAAAATATATGTTACCAAAACTGGAGATGTAGAATTTGATGGATTTGAGAAGGTATTACAATTCGCAATTGATAAAATGACATCAGATTTGGATGACCGTATTTTCAAACTGCGTAGCGCAGTTGCTATTGCGACAACTGAACAATCGAAGTTGGAAGAAAAGTGTAAAAAAGCAATGAGACCACATTACAAGAAATACCATGATGAGTTAAGACGAGTGGTTCAAGGGTTATATGATGGAGGTAAGGAAGATTTTGCAATTACACTATCAGACCAAATAATCTGGGAGGACTTTAAAATTTGGTATAATGATGCAACGAATCATAAACGTGAGTTAGACGAAGTGGTTAAATATCTAGATTTAGCGAAGAAGGTGCTATAGCATGGGTGAGGAAAAAGACGTAAGATGGTCAATGGCTGTGAACAGATTAATCGCTGGTTGGATGATGTTTGTAAATGCTTACAAGAGACAGGAAGCTTGATTACGAACAATTCAAGTGATTATCTCACCATTCGGTCGCACTGAGAAAGTGTTTTATAGTGAAGAACCGATGTTGCATGATGCATATGATACATGGTATAAAAGCTACTTTGGAAAAATGCAAGAAGTTTGTAAGACTTTCAACTTTGACGTGAAAAATGAATCGAACTTAATTATTGCTGTTGATATGAGTGACATTAACGAGTTGATGAAAGTGAAACTAGGAGACCATGAGTATCAATCAGCTAAAGAGCTATATGGTAATGAATATGACACATTGAAGAAATATGTGCTCAATTATAAAACACATAAAGAATCTTGGGAAGATGTTACACCAGAAGAGTGGTCTGAGATTGAGAAAGAACTTAGAACTGCTTACAATCAATTAAGTGTTGATTTGTCTAATCGACTTTCAGAATACACTAAGGTCGTAAATGAAATTATGACTCTATGTGACAACGCATTTGAAGATTGTCGTGATTTCATGAGAGCTTATTACGAAGCGTACTATCGTGACGTTGAACGACTAGCTCTAGCGTTTCAAGAACTGATTGGTCGACCATTTGCGTTAGATTTATGGGGCGAGATGATTGAGTTAAATCACTTCTATAATTTTTATACAAAGTATGTCAAGCATGAGATGTCATTAGATGAGCTAACTGTTGCGAAACGAACGCTAAAACGACTTATAGAAGAACAACTAGAAAAGTAGTAAGGAGAGAGTGAGAATGAAAACTAAAGACGATGTGTTGAGAATTTGGAACGACTACATTGATACGTATAAACACATAAAAGATAACATTAGCAAGTGGTTGGATGAGAAACATCCATTACCATTTAATGAGCTTTGGGATGTTTTTGGAGATACAACTGACGATGAAATACGTGGACACTATCTTCTATGGATGCGATACAAACGAAACCGTCTGTTCGACATCGCTGACAAAAACAGATTGTGGGTGAACATTGGTGATGACTATTATCAGATTGAATTACGTGAGTTGACTCATGGTGTAAGCTTAGATGAATTTGTATCTACAATGGGAGTGTGGTGTGTTAGGGGAGAGTTGAACTCACACTTACCAAAAGGTGTGGATGTGGACAAGATTGATTTCGAAGAAATCTTAGATGAGAAATTTAAGGCAGCTGATTATGATGAATTATATAAATCTATTACAGAATCAATTGACATGTTGCATTATCGATTACAGGATGAAGCAATTGAGAATACTGTCAAGGAGATTGATGAGTTGGTGGTGGGTTGGACTGATGACTGTGCTAAATTTGTAGAACCAGCATACAAATGGAAATTTGACGAAGCGATTCGTTTAATACAAGACTTGAAAGATGATTCTGATTACGCGGAAGGTGCAGCATTAGTTTATAATTTTCTAGCTGATGGGGACTTCAATAGTTGGTACTACGGTGGAATTCATGGGCGTGGAAATTCAATTCTGAACATCGTAGGATACGTCGAAGCACTTAAAAATAGAGAACGACTAGATTAATTATGAACGAGGTGGATGAGATGATTACAAGACAAGAAGCATACAAATTATACAAAGAGTTTGTGAATGTGTTCGACGAACGAGCAAATGAGTTACGATTCATTTTCTCTAAACGTGAACTTTCATTTCATAAAGAGTTCACAATGTTCGGAAATAATATTCTTACACCAATGGAGTCTAAATACAAAGAGTGGGAAAATGATTTCAAATCAAGATTAGTGAAACTTGTAGAAGACAAGGGATATTGGTTAGATATTGAAGGTGACGTTTATTGCAAGTGTCACATTATTTTACCAGCTCAAAAAGATGGTGAGACTTTTGATGACGTGATGAATGAAGTTGCTAAATCTGCACTTGGATTAGAACCATACGGTGTGTCATTAGAAAATGGACTAACAGACGAAGTATTCGATTACATGTTTGACGAAGCTGGCGAATGGATTGTGGAGCACAAACTACCACATGCTATCGAAAGCTTGAACTTTATGATTGAACGAAGCAGATTGGAAGAAGTGTATGACGACTTAACAAAAGAGATTTTATGTTCAATGACGGATTGTGCAAATTACATGCGTGTGATTTACGAAGAAGCGTACAACGAAGCATTGTCGATGTTATCTGTTGTCAAGGAAAAATACAGTGGGAATGATGATGTTTTAGGTAAACTTGATGCACAATTGAAAAATGGGAATTTTGACGACTGGTACAAGTACCACGTGGAAAATCAAGTACGAATGAATGACATCGTAGGGGTTCTTGGACAATTGGGTCATTTGGTTCACGAATTGAATAAATAGATGAGGAGTGTGATTAATATGACTATATCGCTAGAGGATGTAAGAATTGAATTTGAGCAAATGAACGAGCACTTAGATAGTGGAGTGAGTGCTTGGGTGGAGTTTCAGAAGCCAATTTTGACGAATTTTGAAACAACGAAGCGAATGTTTGCACCGAACAATCAGTGGGATTGGGTGCAAGAAGCTTACCGTAAGTGGGTAAATTTAACAGTTGAAGAATTAAATCAAATCGCAACAAAGTATGGGTTTGAGCTTGTCGATGATGGAGTTTCTCGAAAAACGTTCACATTTGAATGTGCGGATTTAGACACAATAATTGATGAATCGTTGGGAGAATTGCGACTCTATTATAACTATGACGTTGACGGCGGAAATCGTAATTTAGAAACATTGCTAGAAAATGTGGCGACAATCAAGTTTTCATCAACGAAGGATGATATTCATAGAGACGAGGTATTGGAAGTTACTTTCGACTTATGCAGAAATGTGAGACTTAACGAGCATGAGGCGTTTAGAACATTTGAAATGGTTATGATTCAGCGGGAGTTTAAAAATTTATTAAGTAGAAACGTGGCACGTTGCGCGGCTGACATGCGACCAATCTATCAACATGACTTTGAGTATATCATGGGTGAGCTAGAGAGTTTAAGAAAGTATGACGATGCGACTGACTTGGTGAATAAAATTCTACGAGCAACATTTAATGGTAATTTCGATTTATGGTATGATATGACCGTTACGAGTGGTAAGTCAGTAGACGTGATTCACGACATGGAAATAGAAATGCAAAACCTTGCTAGTGAATTAGGACTTGATGTTTGGTTTATTTAAAGAAAGAGAGTGAATTTACATGAGTAATAACGTAATTACTTTACCACAGTTTGATGAAATGTTAGCTATTTATTTAGAGTATGGTGACATTTTCAATAAAGGTATGAGTAAGTTTGAACAACTATGTAGTGAAGGTATTCCAATTAGTTTCGATGAGACCGACCGTATTTTCCAAGAACATGAATCCACTCTAATCGATGGTAAATATATTCAGTTTGGAGATAAATTACATGATGTTTTAGGCGAGATTCTTGAAAAGCATGGACTAACTGATGTGTGGAAGGATGGTAAAGTATATATAAGAATTAGTAGTGATTGGGATTTCCAAGCGGATAGAGTGTACTACATGAACTGTATATTAGGTGCACCGGCAAATAGACTAACAACAACTGGTAAGTTTAACTCAGATGAGTTAGAGAAATACTTGTTACGTGTATATCGAGTATCGAGTGTTAATGAGATAACGCAAGAGGATTGTGATGCGTTTATTAAATTGATTAACAACTTGATAAATGAGTTTAAAGCATCGCTGAAATCACTGGAAGAAAGTGCTGTAGCTGCTCGTGATGATGTTGAGAAGTGTGTAAAAGACATGGTGAACATCTGTGCTAAACACATGTATGGAGTTTATTGTGAGTTATACGACACTACATATTTCATGGTTAAGTGTATGGTGGATATGAACGCACCAATCGGTAGTAAGAGTGCTAAAGAAGTAATGGACGAATTACGAAATGGTAATTTCGACGAATGGTACTACGGAGAGGTTGAGAACGGAAACTCGGTTGTGAAACTACTTGACTTACATGATTATGTGAAACCGTTATATCAAGACGCATTAAACGACATGATTAGTGACTTGAACATTGGGGGATTAGAATATGAATAGTGGAGATAAATTAACACAACTGTTTCTTGATTTCGGTCAAGAACTAAATGGTTACATTGACGAGTTAATAAAACTACGTGGTAAAATGAAAATTGGATTAGACCGACAACGTAAACGACTAGCAGCTTGGACTGTCGATGGTAGTGAAGACGCATTCAAGCAAGCGACGTATTATTTATACAATAGAAGAAGTGAAGCGTTAACTAAATACGACTTGCTTCTTGGTTGGGATGTTGAGAACGATGAATGTTGGGTTCGAGATATCAACAGTGACGGTTGGGAAACAAGAGATGATTTGATTCTAGGATTTACACGCTTATTTTTGGATAAAGAATGGTCTAACGAACTTGGAACAACGTTCGATGAGTCGACATTTGTAAACTATGTTCGCACTAGATATGGAGTGTCGACAGTTGATGAGTTATCTGGTGACGATAAAGTCAAACTTTTCGAATGGCTTCGAGTAGCGTTCAACGACATGAAGGCGAACATGGAACAAATTTTACAAAACATGCGTAGTGGTCGTAATGAATTGAAGAACTTCTTAGATAATGAATTGAAATCTTTTGTGGAGCAACGAATGAAATTTGTTTACGAGCTGATGTTCGCTGAAATGGTTGACATGGCGATTACAATAGATGAGAATGCATTAAGAGATAACCAATATCTATGTAATGGTAATTTTGAAAAATGGTACGACGAGCAAATGCAAAAAGATAATGATTTTGTAAAAGACTTTACGTTCAAACTCGGGAAAGTGTATCAAATTTATAATGAGGAATGGTAACGACTTAAAATCCAAGGTGTCTTCACTTTGGATTTTTCTTCGCAGGTGTGTTATAATAAGTAAAAATTAAGGAGGTGATTTAGAATGACGTTAATCCAACAAGTGGAAAAGCACATCATCAAAAAGAGTCATCCATATTATTCTATGTTTTGCGAGTATACACATTTATCAAAGA
>CAJPNA010000029.1 GCA_905371865.1 uncultured Carnobacterium sp. | reverse complement strand
ACCGCAATCGAATAAATATGTAGCGCTTTTTGATAATGATTTTTACAAAATAGCATATACTCTTCACGTGGTGCTTTAATAAGCACCCCTTCTGCTATCCAGCCACCTAATTTCAAATCACGTTCATCATAGTTTCCGTACGAATAGACATAGCCATCAATACATATATCTACATGTCCAAGAGGGCCATTTCCGCGCTCCGCCACATGCACAAAGACTTCAAAGCGACTCTTTGCTAGTGGTGGATATGGAATTGGATATGGAACGTATTCCATTGGCATATTTACTTTCGGAAATGTACGCACCACTTGATGCAATACTTTCTCCATTAATTTCTTCTCAGCCATTACAAACTCCTCAAAATTTCAGATAGGTTCATTTTAGCATAAATGTCTCTTCTAAACAGTCTTTTTTAGAAAATCTAATACTTTCGAATCCTTTTCAATCAAAATTTCCATAACAAAAACCTCTCATCATGGATGAGAGGAAAAAAGGATAGAGTTTTATTTACTATTAGTAAATAAATCTTATTTGGGAATAGAAAAACTATACTCAAATTTTATGAATAAATTATGACAATTTTTGCTATAAATAGAGAAATTTAATCGCCAAAAGCTGCGTGCATGCCCGCCACATAACCTGTCACAAAAGCAGCGGTGATATTATATCCACCTGTATAGCCATGAATATCTAGCACTTCCCCACAGAAATACAAACCTTGTGTTAATTTCGATTGCAAACTTTTCGGATTCACCTCTTTTAGATGCACTCCTCCGCCAGTTACAAAGCCTTTCTCAATCGGGAGAGATCCATTCACCTTAAAACGGAAATTCGTCAGCCCTTCTTTGACAGCAATCCAGTTAGCCGCCGTCAAGCGACTTACCGCCATTTGGTCATCAATCCCGACTTTTTCTAGTAAAAATTCTACATATCGTTCAGGAAGTAGCCCCTTCAGGTGGTTTTTAATCGATTTTAGAGGCGCTTCCTCCACAAAACCTTTCAACTTCGCATCTAGTTCTGAAGCACTGAAGTCTGGTAATGCATTTAAACTCATTACGACTTCTTTCTTATTTTCCTTTTCTTGTACCTGATGAACAAAGCTTGAACAACGTAACACTGCTGGTCCGCTGATACCAAAGTGGGTGAAAATCATATCCATCTGATGCGTAACAACCGCTTTCCCTTTCCCATTGAGGACACTGAGTGCAACATTTCGTAAGGATAGCGCACGAAGCTCTCCTTTTTGAATAAATTCTTCACTACTTGTCAAGGGAACTTCTGTCGCAAAGAGAGGCGTAATCGTATGACCAGCAACACGGGCAATCCCATATCCATCTCCAGTCGAACCTGTCTTCGGATAGGATTTTCCTCCGGTCGCTAAAATGACTGCATCGGCCTGTAGTTGCTCGCCGTTATCAAGCTCCACCACTTCCAAGGTTCCCTCGTTTACACGAATCGTCTTCACTTTCACATTCGTACGCACTTGCACCCCTAGCTTCTTGATATCCTGAATAAAGGTCTCCAAAATCGTCTTAGCAGAATCTGTCACAGGAAACATGCGTCCATGGTCTTCTTCTTTCAAACGAACTCCACGCGATTCGAAAAATTGGATAATATCTTGATTGTCAAATTGAGAAAAGGCACTATATAAAAAACGTCCATTCCCCGGAATATGTTTAACGATTTCCTCAGGAGAACGTCGATTGGTGACATTACAACGTGTGCCTCCTGTGTGCAATAATTTTTTCCCTAAAGTAGTATTTTTCTCCAATAAGACCACTTCAGCACCATGCATCGCTGCACTAACTGAAGCCATCAACCCACTCGTTCCACCACCGATTACAATAACTTTCATACTTGCCTCCAATTCTAGTTGTCCCAACTATTATAAAGCATGCAAAATAAAAAAGCCTAGAGAAACTCTCTAGACCTTTTCCACTTACTCTTTCCATTCTTTTAGTGAAGCTAAATAGAACGCTCCACAGACGATTAATATACTTCCTCCCGTAAAATAAGGGAGAATATCTAAAGTTCCTAAACTAATCCGGTAAAGAATCGTAATAATCACTTGGAAAAATGGAACAGCTGGCAAAATTTGTTGCAGCGTCGGCATAAAAATCAGAATACCTGCGAGTAAATAGAAAATTCGCACTCCGTTTTTTATTCTTGAATCTCCTTTAAATGTTTGAAAACCTTTGATTCCAAAATAAATAACAATTAAATTGAGCATCAACAAAATCCAAAAGAACTGTGAGGAAACATCTACAGTATTCACAAAAGATAATTTTAACGCGACAATTGGCGCTAACCAGAACAATACCCCTGACCCAAGCCCAACAATTCCACAAAAGCGGGCTAAATTGTTACGATCCATACAAATTCTCCTTCCTATCCAGCAAGAATCATTTATGAGAATGATTTTACAGCTGTTACTTGAATTTCCACTAGGGCATTCTTAGGTAAAGCGGCTGCTTGGAACGCCATACGAGAAGGATATGGAGATACAAAATATTCTCCATATACTTCATTCATTTTCGCAAAGTCGTTGATGTCTGCTAGTAGTACGGTTGTCGATGCTACCGCGTCCATTCCTACTCCTGCTTCTTTTAAAATCGCGCGGATATTTTTCAATGATTGATGCGTTTGGCTCACAATATCACTTCCTGCAAACTCCCCTGTTTCTGGAACAATTGGTAATTGCCCTGAAACAACAATCGTCTCCCCTGTATATGCAACAGCTTGTGAATAAGGTCCGATTGCTTTTGGAGCCTGTTCTGTTTGAATCACTCTTTTTGTCATTTTCTTCCTCCTAGTCTAATGGCGGTACTGTGTCCACGAATACATATTTTTTCATACGGTCAAATGCTTCTACAAGACGCGCATACGGCAACGCAAGGTTTATACGAATACATCCTTCCCCGAAGAACATCTTGCCGTCTTGCCAAGCCACGCCGACATCCCACCCGCGTTTTTCAAGATGTTCCAGCGTTAGATTGTGTTTTTTCAAAAACTGCGAACAGTCGATAAAAAGCATATACGTGCCTTCTGGTTTTGTGACCTCCACACCTTCAAATTCACGGTGAATAAAGTCACACGCGAAGTTCACATTCTTTTCAATCACTTCACGCAATTCTTCTAACCACTTATATCCTTCTTCTTGATATGCCCCAATTAAAGCATGCATAGACATCACGTTCATCGCATTATAGTGAGGTTTCATCCCTTTTGACTCGACGCGGTCTCTGAGTGCATCGTTATAAATCACATGATAACTTCCCACGAGCCCTGCCAAGTTAAACGTCTTACTTGGTGCATACATGGCCACTGTACGATTCTTTGCATCCTCTGAAATCGATTGTGTTGGAATATGATTATGGCCTTTAAAAATAATATCCGACCAGATTTCATCCGAGATGACTATCACATCATACTTACGGTAAATTTCCATTGCGCGTTCAATTTCTTCTCTTTCCCATACACGGCCACTTGGGTTATGAGGTGAGCAAAAAATCGCTACATGAATCTTATGTGCTCTGATTTTTTGTTCCATATCGTCAAAATCCATACGGTAGACACCTTGAGCATCTTTCACAAGCGGGCTATGCACGGCTTTTAATCCATTGTCATTGAGCGATTGTGTAAATCCTACATACGTTGGACTATGCACTAACACCGCATCTCCAGGTGCTGCATAAGAGGTTAATGTCGAAACAACTCCACCTAACACTCCATTTTCATGACCAATATGCTTACGCTTTAATTCTGTCACTTGATGGTGACGTGCATGCCACTGGATAATGCTTTCGTAGTACTCTTTAGAAGGCATAAAATACCCGAAAAGAGGATGGTCTAACCGTTTTTTCATGGCTTCAATAACAGTTGGTACCGTCGCAAAACTCATATCCGCAATCCACATTGGAATCACATCGAAGCCTTTCTTCGGTCTATCTGGTGACTTTCCTGGAATCAACCCCAGCCCATCAACGGCCAGTGCGTCCATTCCACGCCTATCAAATTCTGTTGTAAAATCAAATTTCATCCGCATAACCTCCTAGAATCTCACTTTTATTATACACCGTCCCTCGCATCCACTCAACGCCCGCAAAGACAAATAGGATTGACCCAACCTAAACAGGCGAAGGTCAATCCATTTGTCTACTTCGTCTAACTCATCTCAGGCTAACCCTCATTAGTAGTCTGTTTGAAGCTCGGCAGGAGCCAAGACGTAGGCTTGGCCTGGTGCCTGCTCTCCATAAAAGCGTAAATCATAGTGAACCAACACACCCTAGGTTAGCGTTTCAAAAAAATCCTTGGACTCTATAGTCATAGAAATAACGATAGGCATGCGAAAAGAATTAGAGCCCCATAGCGAGAATCGCTTTGGAGCTCTTTGACTTTCGCAAGGACTGAGACCTAGGCTCAGTCCGGTGCAGTTGTTTCTATAACTATGAAGATGTCCAAGGATTTTAAAGCAACGCTTTAACCCTTCCCACTATTTCTTCAACGCTGAAATCACGCGATAGCCTTTTTGCGCGATAAAGTCCGCCACTTCATCGGGCTCTGTCGAATCCACATGAAGCACCACTTGCACTTTCCCATCACGGTGGTATACCGAAATCGTCGAAACGTTCACGTTATTCTCGCGTAACACATTCGAAATTTCTTCCAACGGACCTGGTTTATCTTCATTGATTTCAATGAATAAACGAGAACCTGGTGTGTTGTATCCAGAAATTTCGATAAACGCATCAAAAATATCTTTATCGGTAATAATCCCTTCCACGTGGCCACGAGCATCTACTACTGGCAGTACGCCGACTTTTTGTTGACGCATGAGGGACGCAGCTTCTTCTAATAATGTATGGGCCTTCACGGTTAAAACTTGCTTTTGCATAATTTCGCTTGCTGTAGTCTTATTCAATAAATAGTTCAACTCATGCATCGATAAGCTTGTCGCCATTGAAGGTGAATGCCCCGCAACAAGTTCTTCTGTGAGTAAGCCAACTAACTTACCATCTTCTACAACTGGCAAGCGGTGAATGTCGTGTTCCTTCATTAAGTCTAGAGCTTTCATAACCGTCGTTTCAGGTGTGACTGTAATGACGTTGGTTGACATATAATCTTTAACTTCCATGATTACCCTCCTAGATATGCTTTCTGAATTTCATCACTTTCTAACAACTCTTGTCCTGTACCACTTAATACTACTGATCCAGTTTCCAGTACATATGCACGATTTGAAATCGATAGGGCCATTTTCGCATTTTGCTCGATGAGTAAAACCGTTGTCCCTGTTTTTTGGATTTCTTGAATGATTTTGAAAATCTCACGGATAAAAATTGGCGCTAGTCCCATTGAAGGTTCATCCAACAATAATAGTTTTGGACGGCTCATCAACGCACGACCCATCGCTAACATTTGTTGCTCCCCACCAGAGAGTGTTTGCGCATCTTGGTCTTTACGTTCTTTTAAGATTGGGAAACGCTCGAAGACGTCTTCCATATCTTTTTGAATACCCTCTTTATCCTTGCGTAGAAATGCCCCTAGTTCAAGGTTTTCTTTTACCGTTAATCCTGGGAATACGTGACGTCCTTCTGGCACTTGCACGAGTCCTTTCTCAACGATTTTCTTCGCAGATGTTGAAGCGATATTTTCACCTAAGTATACGATTTCGCCTTCTGAAGGATGGATAAGTCCTGATAAAGTCTTCAAGACAGTTGATTTTCCAGCCCCGTTTGCCCCGATTAGAGACACGATTTCGCCTTCATTCACCTTAAAATCGACATTACGTACGGCTTGAATCATTCCGTAATGAACTGATAAATTTTTAACTTCTAACATCTACTCACCTCCTAAGTACGCTTTAATAACCGCAGGATTTTGTTTAATTTCTTCTGGAGTTCCTTCTGCAAGAAGTCTTCCATATTCCAACACGTAAATGCGTTGGCAAATTTTCATAACGAGTGACATATCATGTTCGATTAACACCACTGTCAAATCAAATTCTTTTTGAATTTTCGCAATTAGCTCTGTTAATTGAGCCGTCTCCTGAGGGTTCATGCCAGCTGCAGGCTCGTCCAAGAATAAGATTTTTGGCTTTGTTGCTAATGCACGAACGATTTCTAGCTCACGTTGTTGCCCGTAGGCTAAGTTTTTCGCTTTTTCATCCTTAAGTGTATCCAACTCAAAAATCTTTAGCAACTCAATCGCTTCTTCGCGCATTTTTGCCTCTGTATCATAATATTTTTTCGTACGGAATAAGGTTGAGAACAATGAATCGCCTGAGTGGGAGTGCATCGCAATCATAACATTTTCCAACACGCTTAAATCCTTGAAGAGACGAATATTTTGGAAGGTACGTGCCATTCCAAGGTTTGTACGTTTGTAAGGAGGAAGCCCGTTCAAGTTTTTCAATTGTCCGTCTACTTCCAAACTCACCGTTCCTTCTGTTGGTTCGTACACTCCTGTTAACAAGTTGAAAAATGTAGTTTTCCCCGCACCATTGGGACCGATAAGTCCAATTAATTCTCCCTTTTTTACCTTCATAGAAACATTAGAAACTGCGGAAAGGCCACCAAAGTTTTTAGTCAGTCCATTTACTTCTAATAACATTACTTTCCACTCTCCTTTGCCTCTTTTTTCTTAGAAAACTTCAAGTTCCCTAGTTTGAATTCCCATGTTCCAAGTAATCCACCTGGGCGGAAAATCATAATTAAAATTAACGCTACTGCATAGATGATCATTCGTAATTGTCCAAATGGTTGTAGGACAAGGTTGATAATGCCAAGTAGCACTGCTGCTACAAACGAACCTGTGAAACTTCCGATTCCTCCGAATACGACAATAATTAATACATCGATGGATTTCATGAAAGTGAAGTCACCAGGAGTTACTGCTCCTAGCGTTGTAGCAGAAAGCGTCCCACCGATACTTGCAGTAGCTGCTCCTAATACAAAGGCCAAGATTTTGTACTTCGTTACTTGAACTCCCATTGATTCCGCAGCAATTTCATCTTGTAACACCCCATAAGTCGCACGACCGGCACTACTGAAAGTGTAATTTAAGATTAAAATCGTTGTTACCACTAAGAAAATATAAGTAATCGTCCATGTGTTCGTTAAAGGTACCCCACTAATTCCAGCAGCTCCATTTGTGATTTTCATATTGGTCACGGCTACACGAATGATTTCAGCAACCCCTAGAGTCGCAATCGCAAGGTAGTCTCCCTTTAATCGAAGCGTTGGTAACCCAACAAGAAACGCTACGATGACAGAAATGACAACCCCTACTGCCATTCCAGCAAATAGTCCTGGTAACCCATTCATCATTTTTCCAAGAATTGCACCACTATAAGAACCAATAGCGATAAATCCGGCATGTCCAAGTGAGAACTGTCCGGCAACCCCTAGAATCAAGTTTAGCCCAACAGCATAGATAATATTAATCATGATATTAATGAAGGTACTTTCGTAGTAGAAGTTGATGACTCCTGTTTTTACAAGTACGAAAAGAAGAGCGTACATTCCCAACGCGAACAATGTCCAACGAATATTCTTTTTATGAAATCTTTGCATCTTCTTCACCTACACTTTCTCTCTGACATTTTTACCAAACAATCCAGCTGGTAATATGATTAAAATAATAAATAATAAGAAGTAAACGACTCCATCACGGTATGGTGAGTAACCGAAGAAACTTACCATTGTTTCTAATAGACCGATGAGGTAACCACCGACCATGGCCCCAGGAATACTTCCAATACCTCCAAGTACGGCTGCAACGAAGGCTTTTAAGCCCACTGTAATCCCCATTGTTGTAGAAATTGTATTGTAGTAAACCCCAACAAGGACACCGGCAATCCCTGCAAGTGCTGACCCAAGTGCAAATGTAAATGAAATCACTCCATCTACATCAATCCCCATGAGTTGAGCTGCTTGCTCATCAACAGCAACAGCACGCATGGCTTTCCCCATTTTTGTATAACGAACGATAAATTGTAATAAAGCCATTAATAAAACTGTAATGCCGAAAATCAAGATTTGTTTTCCATTCACTGAAACAGCTCCGAATAAAGTGAATGTCTCTATTCCAAAATCTGAAGGAAACGGACGGGACTCCGCTCCAAAGAAATAACTCATTGCATTTTCTAACAAGTATGAAACCCCAATGGCTGTAATTAAAGCAGCCACACGAGTCGATTTGCGGAGTGGCTTATACGCCACACGTTCAATGACAACCCCTAAAATTGCACAAGTGACCATTGCTACAAGTAAAGCCAGGAATACATTCAATTTCAAGACCATTACCGCAAAGTAGCCAATGAATGCCCCCATCATATACACATCTCCATGTGCGAAGTTAATCAGTTTAATCGTCCCATAAACCATGGTATATCCGAGTGCAATTAAAGCATAAATACTTCCGACTGCGAGCCCGTTTACCAATTGTTGAATTAACAACTCCATATATTTTCTCCTTTCATTTCTATCCTTTATCTAGTGGAAAAGAGAGGCGGAAGAAATTCTCCGTGCCTCTCTTCAAAATATGCTTATCCTAAAATTACTCAGCAGAGTACTCTTGAGCACTCACTTCTTGTCCGTTTTGGAACTCGATTACAACTGCTGATTTGATTGGTGTATGGTCAGCACCCATTGAGAATGTTCCTGTAACACCGTCAAAGTTTTTTGTTTCTGCTAAAGCTTTTGTGATTGCTTGCGGATCTGTTGAACCTGCTTTTTCGATAGCTTTCATTAACAATTGAGTAGCATCATAACTTAAAGCTGCAAAAGTATCTGGATTTGCACCAAATTTTTCTTTATAGGCTTTTACGAACGCTTGAACATCACTATCTTTACTCAATGTTGAGAAGTGAGATGTATAGTAAACGTTTGAAAGATTTGAACTATTTCCAGCTAATGCCGCTAACTTATCACTTGAAAGACCGTCACCACCAACGATTGGTTGAGTGATTCCCATTTCACGAGCTTGTTTGATGATTAGACCCACTTCTTCGTAATAACCAGGTACGTATAATACATCGAATGTTTTAGATTTCAATGTTGTTAATACCGCTTGGAAGTCTGTATCTTTAGATTGATAGTATTCACGTGCTACAACTGAACCACCAATTTTGCTTTCAGTATAAGTTTTTTCAAAAGCATCTGCTAATCCTTTAGAATAGTCATTTCCTGTATCTTGTAAGATTGCTACTTTTGCTTTTCCGAATTTCTTGTTAACGAAGTTTGCTCCTACAACCCCTTGGTAGCTATCAGAGAAGCATACACGGTAGATGTATTCATATACTGAAGATGCATCTGCAGCATTTTTCAACGTTACACCATCTCCTGTTGTTGCTGGGAAGATTGTTGGAATTTTTGCTTGTTCGTTTACAGGGGTTGATACTGCTGCATCCCCTGTTGTTGCTGGTCCAACTACACCGACTACTTTCTCAGAAGCTAATTTTTTCGCAACAGAAGCTACTTCTGTCTTGTCTGATTTGTTGTCATATGAAACGTATTTTAATTCCTTATCGAGTAACTTACCTTTTTGTTCAACCGCTAATTGTGCTGCATTGTTCATTGAAGTTCCGTAAGTTGCTACGTTCCCTGTTAATTCGAAGTTCCCTCCGATTTTAACTGTGTTGCTATCTGCTGCACTTCCACAACCTGCTAAAATGGCTGCAACCACAGCTCCTAATGTGAATTGTTTTAATTTCATAAGATCCCTCTTTTCATACTTTTAATTTATAAGATGAGAGTAGTATATAATATTCTGACAATTCACGCAACTGTTTTCTATTCATTTATAAAAATTTTTTCATAAAAATGAAAAATACTTTTATTTACAGAAAAAGAGACCACCTTTACATGAGGCAGTCTCTTATAAAATATCTTATTTTACTTCTGTATATCCAATCGCTTCTAATTTTTGAGCAGCGGTTGCAAAATCGTCAAAATATTTATCAACCAGTTGTGCATCTTTCAATTCAATATTTCCCTCAGCGTTCGTTACTAAGTTTGTAAGACCAATTGCAAGCGTACGTTTTCCAGCATATTTATATTCTACTCGAATTAGCATAACGAGGTTTCCGTTTCCTTCAATTAAACCATCGCCATATCTACTTTCTCCTATACCGCTTGATAATCCACGATAATAAGTTTTATCAAAAGTAACAGTCGCATCTGTATACTTTTTGTTGATTTCTTCTTTTAATTTTTTAACAACTTCATCTTTGTTTTTTGCATCCTCAAATTTGTCCGCAACGGTTTTTAAACCTTTTACAGGAAGAGTGAAGCTTCCATCGCCTTCTAATATATAACCGTTTGATTCTAAAACTCTATCAAAGTTTCCGGCAATTTTAATTTTAGCATCTTTCCCATTTTCTAATTGTCCATCATTTTCAACTACAAAACGAATAGAAGCTACACGAGGATCGTTTACACGAACTTGCGCTTTTCCTTTTTTGTTGAATCCAGTTGCTTCTAAGGTGACCAATTTAGCTAATTCTTCAGAATTTAACTTCTTAACAGCTGTTAATCCCGTTACTTTTACCTTTTTCTCTGAAGGGATTGTTACAAATTTTTCTAAGTTTTTAGTGTTTGTGAAGGTTAAAGTAATTTCTTCATCATTTGTTAAATTTTCAGTTTTACTTGGAGTGATTTTAACTTCAGAAAGTGCATTTTTTAACTCTGTTTCAGTTTTTGCATCCACTTTAGGATTTTCTACTAAGAAAGTAGTGATTAACTCCTCTGTACTGAATTGATACGTTAAACGTCCTTTGGTATCTATACCACTAAAGGCTGTTTTAATGTAATCCCCTGCATCCACTTTTTTAAAGCCACAGGCAGCTAATACAACCGTTGCCATTAAGCATAAAAATGTTAATAACTTCTTTTTCATTTTAGTCCTCCTAAAGTATAAAAACTCTTAAATATGTTTCATTATATTAAATTTGCTCAATAAGTGTCAATCTTATTAAGATTTCAGAATTCAACTTGATAGACGCGTTTGTTCATGCTATGTTGATAGAAAGAAATTTATTGGAGGTCCCATGAAACCCAAGATTCCAGTGTGGAAAACGATTCGCTTTACCTTCAGCAATTTAACCAAGAATAGTTGGATGTATTTACGCAACTCCTTATTCTTACAGCTGTTTATCTCTTTTTTTGGATTTGGATTATTATCTCTCATCTTTAAAGGGATGCTATTCTTTGCGGGTCAAGCCAATTTAACCTTTTCAAATTTTAAACATATTTTATTAAACCCTTGGATGATTCCTTTCATCCTTATTTACTTACTCGCGTTTGCCTTTATTCTATTTTTGGAATTCTCGATTCTGATTTTTATGATATACGGAACGATTCGACAAACACATTTTTCTTGGCGAACCAGTGTTAAAAATGCCTTTATTGAATTAAGGCAACTCTTAAACGGACATTTTATTGCGTTTTTAATCTATTTTATAACACTCCTTCCGATTATCAATTTAGGGGATTTAACCTTTATTTCCAAAAATATTTATATTCCTAGTTTCATAACAGGAGAAATCACTAAAACCGGGAATGGCGTCGTTCTTTATATAATTTTGATTTTATTGCT
>CAJPNA010000028.1 GCA_905371865.1 uncultured Carnobacterium sp. | reverse complement strand
CTTTAGTATATGGGCAACTGTTAACACATTTGGGGGATACCATATCGATGTAGTATTCAAACCAAAATATGCAAGTTTAATTTTCCTATTTTCCATTGGGTTTGGCATACAATCGTTTTTTGAAGAACTTGTATGCCGTGGTTATGTTATGGGTTATTGGTTAAAAGAAAATAAGTTGATGTTGGCAATTATCACAAACTCAATTCTGTTTACTTTCCTACACATTGGTAATCCTTTTTTTGACTGGTATGCAGCAATCGGATTGTTTTTGTTTGGAGTTCTAATGTCTCTGTTTCGAATTATTTTTCATAACATATGGGTATGCAGTGCAGTACATGCTGCATGGAATTTTGCTGAAGGTATTATCTTTGGAACAGCAGTGTCGGGATTGCCAAATATGGGATTATTATTAACATCTAGCAATACAACATCATCTCAAACACTCACCGGCGGTTCTTTCGGCATAGAACGTAGCGGTGTATCCATTACTGTCCACATCATCCTGATCGCTATTCTTGTTTTGTCCATTAAACGAAAACAGTTAAAAAGTTAAGTTTGTTCTACACCATTTCATAGTTGAAGTTTTCAATTAATTTGTTCTATATAAGGACTGCACTAACTCTGAATTTCAGCCCTTTTTACATAGTGGAAATGAGAGGAATACATGTTTCGGTATTTAAAAAAATTATACGTATCCCAGGTTGATGAACGAGATTGCGGTTTAGCAGCACTTAATATGTTGCTTAAATTTCATCGTTCTGATTATTCTTTAGCTCACTTACGTTCCTTAGCAAAAACCAATAATGAAGGCACCACCGCTCTAGGATTAGTCAAAGCTGCAGAAACCCTTGGCTTTGAAACCAAGGCCATTAAAGCTGACATGTCACTGTTTAACGCTACCGATATTCCCTATCCATTCATTGCCCACGTGCTAAAAGATGGCAAGTATCTTCACTACTACGTGGTTTTTAAAGCGACTAAACATGCGCTAATTATTGGTGATCCTGATCCAACCGTCAAAATCACCAAAATGTCCAAACAGCGCTTCGAAAAAGAGTGGTCAGGCGTTGCTTTGTTTATTGCGCCCACAGCTGCCTATACCCCCAAAAAAGAAGAAAAGGGCAGTTTATTTGCGTTTGTTCCGATGCTGATTAAGCAAAAGCGCCTGATTACAAACGTTATTTTGGCCGCCATACTCATGACGATCATTAGCATCGCCGGCTCTTACTTTTTACAAGCAATCATTGATACTTACTTACCTAATGCCATGAGCAACACCTTATCTATTATGGCTGTTGGCCTAATTGTAGCCTACATATTTCAAGCCATTTTCTCCTACGCTCAATCCTTTCTACTCATGGTTTTAGGTCAGCGGCTTAGCATTGAGGTCACTCTCGGGTATATTCGCCATCTATTTGAATTGCCGATGTCTTTTTTTGCTACGCGAAGAACTGGTGAAATCACCTCGCGTTTTACTGATGCTAGTAAGATTATTGATGCTCTTGGTAGCACCATCTTAACCATGTTCCTAGATGTTTGGATTGTGTTGGCGGTCGGTATTTTCTTAGGCATTCAAAACACCACTTTATTCTTACTCTCGTTGGTTGCTTTGCCAGTCTACATTGCCATTGTTTGGGCATTTAAAACCCCGTTTACTAAACTCAATCAAGCTGAAATGGAAAGCAATGCCATTTTGAGTTCCTCCATTATCGAAAGTCTCAATGGGATTGAAACCATCAAAGCGATGACTGGCGAGCAAACCAGCTACGCGAAAATTGACCATGAATTTGTTGAGTTATTGAAGAAGTCCTTTGCGTACCAAAAAACGGATCAACTCCAACAAGCTATCAAACTTGGGGTAAAGCTGATTTTAAATGTTTTAATTCTCTGGGTGGGTGCGTTGTTAGTTATGAAAAATCAAATGACACTAGGCCAGTTGCTAACCTACAATGCGTTGCTGGTTTATTTTACCAATCCATTAGAAAGTATTATTAATCTGCAACCAAAACTTCAAACAGCTAAAGTAGCGAATAATCGACTCAACGAAGTGTATCTAGTCGAATCTGAATTTAAAAAAGTGCGGCCCATCAAGAATCCGCTAGCGTTGGCTGGTGATTTTCAGTTAACACACGTGAATTTTAAATATGGCTATGGTCAAAATATTCTAAAAGATGTTAGTTTAACAATCCCTGCTCATGCAAAACTGACGATTGTTGGCATGAGTGGCTCTGGTAAGACGACCTTGGTCAAGCTGCTGGTTGGTTTCTTTGAAGTGGCAGCTGATCAAGGAGCCATCACTTTGAACCAACATAACCTCACAGAGGTT
The DNA here is from genome assembly GCA_905371865.1 of uncultured Carnobacterium sp. Taxonomy (GTDB): domain Bacteria; phylum Bacillota; class Bacilli; order Lactobacillales; family Aerococcaceae; genus Granulicatella. Next base: position 9,332 of record CAJPNA010000028.1, on the reverse strand, counting down.
AATCGAACCACGCTTCGGCAATATGTCATTTATATTCCGCAAGACCCGTTTACCTTATCCGGAACCATCATGGCGAACCTAACGCTTGGCGGTCGCCCTAACCTGACCCAAACAGATGTTGAAGCGGCCTGTGCCGCAGCGGAAATTAAAGCAGACATTGAAGCTATGCCGCTAGGCTATGCCACCGAGCTTAGTGAAAGTGGCGCCGCTTTATCCGGTGGTCAAAAGCAACGTTTAGCAATTGCCCGAGCTCTACTATCACCCGCCGAAGTCCTGATTTTCGATGAATCCACCAGTAACCTTGATACCATCACCGAGCGTAAGATTGTCGACCACTTATTGGCAATGAAGGACAAAACGATTATCTTTGTCGCCCATCGCCTCAATATTGCGGAACGCACCAATAATATCGTAGTACTGGATCATGGCACGCTTGTTGAACATGGCACCCATGCAGAACTACTTGCCAAAAACGGCTATTATGCCCGTTTGGTCAATGAATAAGGAGGCGGCCATGTTTAACAAAGAAGCTTTAGAAACAACTGAGTTTTACCGCCATCGCTTCCAAAATTTCTCAACGCGCATCATCTTACCCGCCACAGTTGCTTTATTGCTCGCCATTCTGTTTTTGTTCTTAGCTAAGCGTGAAGTAACCATTACCAGTACTGGAGAACTCACCCCCGCGAAGCAAGTCGTGAGCCTACAAACCACCACCTCAAGTCGCATCATTGATAACCACCTTAAAGAAGGCAAAGCAGTTAAAAAAGGCGATACTTTATTGACGTATCACGATGTTAATAACCCGACACAACTTAAAGTCTTTCAAGAACAAGAACAGCAATTAAAGTTGCAACTTGCCGCTCTTGACCAGTTCAAAACCGGTATTACCAATAATCAGGATTCTTTCAACAGTGACGATTCGTTTGGTTATCGACAAGCCTTAAAAGACTACCTCACGCAACGACAAATTTATACATTAGGTTCTCAGCAAATAACCGGATCGCAACATACGAACAATGACAAGGCTGCTAAAGTAAATGCCCTTTTAGCTCAAAGTATCAGTACGAGCAATCAAAACATTGCGGCTTACCAAACGCTCCAGCAAGCGATTCAAAACAGTTCTGGGTATGATACTAATGCCCCGTTTAGCTACCTTTACAAGAGCTTTGATTCAGAAAGTAAGGGGTTAACTGGTGATGAGCTAGCTAAAGTGAAGAGTACTTATGTCAGTCAAATTAGCGAAAAGTTAGATAGTGAGCGAGCAAATCTAGCTAGTCTCAAACTTCAACAAGCTAATAACGAGACAGATGATGTCAGTCAACTGCAAGTTGCGGAAAACGATCAAAAAGTTTTAGCGTTACAGGCTTCTCAACTAAAATCAGTTGCCGATCAGCGAACTCAAGCTCAACAGTCATTGACAGAACTGTCTGGTAAAATAGCCGTATTAAAAGATCAGACAAACGACTTTACCGTTAAGGCGCCGGCCTCTGGCACACTCCATCTCGATGAGAGTTTACAAGGTAAAAAGTATTTACCCAGCGGTTCTACCCTAGCAGAAATTTATCCTGTTATGACGGAGCAAACCAAAGTCAGTCTTGCTCTTGCGGTTTCACCAACGGATATTACGAGTATCAGAAAAGGCCAACGTGTTCGCCTGCAAATCTCGCGTAATGTTCCGGTTCCATTAACCTTAAATGGCACTATTGAGCAAATTGATGTCGCGCCAACCATCACTAAAGCCGGTAATGTTTTTATGGTCAAAGCACGTGTCCCACTAACAGCTCGTCAAGCACGAATGCTACACTATGGCTTAAGTGGCCGAGTTTCGATCATTACGGGCAAGAAAACCTACTTCAATTTCTTAAAGGATCGCCTTTTAAACCAAAGTTGATGCGTTAATGTATAACTTGTATTGTCCTCTACCATCACCAAAGCTCAGCTTATTGTTGAAATTGGTCCTCAAAAAGGTAGACTTAATTATATGGTATAGGAATTTTAACTTTTAAAAAACGAGGTGATAGCATTGTTAAATGTTAAAGAAACAGTCCTAACAGAAGCAGAATTAAGTTTAATTACTGGTGGCAAAAATGGCGTAGCTACCAACGAATGGAATGAGTTTTGGAAAGGACTACGACAATCTTTTGGCTGGTAAATCAGTAAGAATATCGTAACACCAAAATGGTGTAATCTCTTTTAGAATTGAGATTAGCACCATTTTTATTTAAACAACATGTAACATTTAAATAAGCTCTCTGGTGAAAATATGCATACTACAAAACTTTATCGCCTAAATATGTTTGCTACTCTAATAGGCATTGTTATCTTTTCTGCATTTATAGCTGGCTTTTACTATTCTGGAGCTAATTATTATATGAAAATTAAAAAGCCAGTTCAAGTTACTCAAATTGATTTTCCAATACATACAACATTGATTGGCTATCTGTATAAGGGTATAGCAAGAAGCCCGACTGGCAAGCAGCGATTGATAAAGTTCAGCGCTACTTTAAGAAAAGGTACAGACTTGAAGAATGGCGATATTGTTCGGCTTATTTACAATAAGTACTATGGTGTTGTCCGATACCAAAAAGTAGATCCAAATGAAGTCCCTAAAAAAGTGAATCTTGAGGATTAGCTGAATTACTTATGAATACCATTATCAATTGTCCATTTCTTCAATATCAAGCAAAACTTTAAGTGAAGCTTAATTTGCTGTAGTACAACGTCATAATCACGCTGAAAATTCAACCAACTTTCCGATTTTTAGATCGTCTTGCAAAGCAAAATCGACCTGTTTTCATAGTCGTTACCGAACAGGTGACGGCTATTTTTGTGGGGAGTTAAGAGGGGAGCGTAGCGCCCTTCTTACAAGCCATTTGCTGACAATTAGGGAGCGCAGCGATGCCTAATTGTCTAGCAAATGAACTGCTTGCCTCTTTCCAGCTTATACTGTGATCTACTTGTCTATTATGTTAAGCTAGAGCTACTTGCTAATCGCTTTCGGCAACTCTTACTGAACTTGTCGGAGGTCTCCTGAAAGGTGGTTCGTTTTCATGATTTCCAAGCGCACTCAAATTAATTTTCGCCTTGCCCCTGATCAATACGAAAAACTTCAAAAATCTGCTGCGCCCTTTGGGCTCTCGGTGAGTGCTTATGCCAAAGCACTTGCGGTTAAATCAAGACTGCGTGAACCGAAGTTCAATCATGAAGACGCCGTAGCCATTAATTTAGCCTTACGTCGCATTGGCACCAATCTCAATCAACTAGCACACAAAGCCAATCAACATGACTTATCACCCATCCAAGCCCAACAGTACTGGGAAATGAAACAGGTGGTGGATCAATTATGGCAACGATTAAAATAAGCCGTGCGCAAAGCGGCACGGCGGCACTAAATTATGCCCTTGGTCAAGGAAAGCTCAAACAACAAGACCGTGACTGGCTCCTTGAAAACGGCGTCGAGCCATCCCTGATAAGTGGTTTGACTGCTCGTGCGGTTGCTTGTGGTGGCGAAAACATCGACCTCGCACACGTGAAGGAACAAATGCAAACCACCCGCACCCTCTTCGGCCAGCGGGGCAAAACCGAGGTGATGCGAGTTATTCAATCATTCGGCCCCCAAGACTTCGTTGCCACTAACCCAGCTGACTGGCAACGTGTCAACGATCTTGGGGTTGAACTAGGACGCCGCATCGCCCCTAATCACGAAGTAGCCGTCTATACCCACCTTGACGGGGACGGTCACAAGCTCCACAACCACATCATCATCAACATGCCTAACCTTAAAACCGGCAAAAAATATCACCACACCAACGACTGGCAGCGTGTGACTCGTTTTAATGACCAACTGTGCCAAGAACATGACCTAACGGTCATTCAACGTCCAGAACAACAAGAGCGGCATACGTTAGCAGAACGTAAAATCAGCGCTAAAGGCGCTTATGTCTGGAAAGATGATCTACGTGAGCGAATTGATCAAGCCATGCAGGATCCACGCACAAGCGATTTTAAGAGCCTCTCAGCCGTTTTATCTGATAAAGGTGTCAATATCCGCATTCGCGGTCAAAGTGTCTCATACGCGTTTTTAGGCGCCGAAAACAAGCGCCGACAGGCGCGTGGCACCAAACTAGGTAGCAGTTACGAAAAAGGAGCGATTTTTGATGAGTTGGCAAACCGATCTCAAATCCTTGAAGCCCAACGTTTATCAGAGCAAGACCACAAGCGACTTATTGACGCTCATCGAGCAACTCAACAACGAGAACGACAAACTCAATCAAGAAAACCAGCAACTCAACAACGAGAATCAGCGGTTGCACCAACAGCTCAACAGTTTGACCACCTTACAAGCACAAGTAGACGCTTGGAACAAAAAGCTAAGTCAATGGGAACCCATTATCGCCAAGTCCAACAACGCCTTAAAGCAGCAATTAAGCCACTTGCAGCAAGCTTACAACGCTTTAGCGAAGCAGTACCACGACTTGCAAAAGCAGTTACCGCCTACCTCCAGCAACAAGTAAGTACCAACTACGTGGCGCTTAAGCAAAAACTAGATACTGAACTTGGTCATACCCCAAAAGCGAGCGAACAAACGCCGCCATCAGCAACTTACCAGCAGTTATTGGGCAAACTCAAAGAAAATGAAGCCATTGGTGAGCAAAAGAAGCAGCTGCAACAACAGCGTCAAAAACCCATTCAAAAACAACAGGAAAATGAAGGCCCCACATTGGGACTATAGGAGGGATCAGCATGGCTCCGCTTTCACCATCAGAAATCAACGCATTGGTGACCGAATTACTACAAGGTATCCGTGATGGACAGTTACATCTTGCCGAGTCAGATCGGTTAGCCGTCTATCTCGAACAACAGATTTATGACTTGTATGCTCAAGATCGCGGTCACTTATTTGGGGACGCCCAAGCTGACCGTCAAATTGCTGAGGGACGACTGGATGATGCTTTGGAAGACTTTAAAACTCGGCTCAAAACCAATCAAGATCAGCTAGTCGACCAAGCCAAAAAGGCATTGAATGCAACTGAAATTAAAACCCAGGCTGAGGCCACTTTAACGCAAGCAATCCAAACAGCCACAGAGTTACAACGAGACAGCCAAGCCTTACGAACTGACTTAAAGCACAGCCGTCAGGCTGCTTATTGGGGTTACGCACTCACCTTTTTGGGCGGGGTCATCACCACCGCGTGTCTGATGTGGCTAATCTTTATACCGAAATAAAGGGGGCACATCATGATACATAGCCTTTACCAACTGCGTTGGCGTCTTTTAGAGAGCTTTTTACTGCTGTTGCTGGCGATCAGCCTCGGTGCTAGCAATGGCCGAGTTCGGGTCATGGGTGAAACGCTGTGGTATCAATATACGACTCGGCAGTTAACCGTTAAATCGATTAAAACCCATCAATACGGACACGCAGCAACGCAATCGCTCCAATCACAGCTGTTAAGTGAGCAACACAAGCAAGCCAAGTTGCGTGCATATCAGCTCAATCCATATGCTCATTTAACCAACAAAAAACAGCATTTATTGAATCGTAACCAGGTCATGCTAAATAAAAATGCGCAAAAATTAGCGCGACAACTGCAAGGCGAACCCAAACAAGAAGAAGCTTTAGCAGTAGAAAAGCAGTTAGATCAGATTTCAGAAGCCTATGAGGTTTTAGGAAACTTGATGTTGCCTGCCACGATAATGACTGATCAAGCAAAGTGTCGAACTATTTTGAAGCTGTTTCAGCAATTACCACCAACTGCGCCTGACTACGCTTATTATCAGAAAATTGCCGATCTTGCCGAAAAGTACGTTTCGCCTTAATCATGGTTTTTAAGGGAACAAAGTGACCGTTCTCCGAGCTCGTGAGCGAGGTTTTCCTTGAACCACGCAAGCGAAGCGCGCTAGGGCAAGCCAAAGGCGCGCAGGCGTAGCCGGAGTTAAACGTGGCGAAGCCACACCTTTTTAGGGAGCGAAGCGACCAAGATTTAATATGGGGTTTGGGGAGAGGTTCTCCCCAAGGTCTCTCGCGCGCGTGTATTAATTTAATATAATTTCAAATACTATAAGTAATTTAGGCCCTTCTGTGCCCCTACTCTCCCAATGGATACAAGTGTCACCACATACCCAAAATTACACACTCACATACCCAAAATTACACACTCACATACCCAAAATTACACACTCACATACCCAAAATTACATTTATAATGCCTTTAATTAGGCAATGATATATAATTCGGGTATGCAGAAATTTGCGATGGAGGTCTTATTATTATGAGAACTGGTGGAAGAGTTGTCATTGTTAACCCACGGGAAAAAGAAACAAGTAAATTGCAAAACTATTCGCTTGATAAGGAGCGTAGTTATCCGGTCGTTAAAGCGAATACTTTAGTTCAAAAGGCTCGTCATCAATTGACTGCAAAGGAATTAAAGCTTGTCGATTTTATGGTGTCAAAAGTGCGTGAAGACGATACCGGTTTTAAACCCATTGAGACTTCTATTGCTGAAATTAATCAAGTGATGTCATTTGGTAGAGGTTCTAAAAATACAGATGAAACCATCAAAGCTTTGTTAGCTTTGAGTAATAAGGGGTTTTGGCTTAAAATCCCTAATGCAATCACGATTTCACGATGGTTACAGACCGCAAAAATTGACGAAAATGGTAAAGCATCTCTGCAACTTGATCCACAACTAGCTCCATACTTGCTCAAACTCGTAGAATCCAAAACAGGACACGCTCGATTTAGCCTAGCTGATGTAGTCGTCTTAAAAAGTAAGTATTCAATCATGCTATATGAATTACTTATGAGTTGGCGAGGATCTATGGGTGTTAACGGACACCCTGACGAGTTTTTAGAATATTTTGGGAAATCGCATATGAAATGGTGGATATTTAATGGCAAAATTTTGACTCCTGCAATTAACGAAATCAACTCCAAGACAGGGATCAAAGTACATTACGCCACGCGAAAACAAGGAGGGAGAACCGTCGAAGTAGAATTAGACTTTAAGGGGGAATTTAGTCAAGAACAATGGGACCAAATGAAGTAACTATATTATTAACATTTTGGGTTGATATAACGTGTCCCTTAACTGGCAACACTATGCTTGCCGGTTAAGGGACACTACTGTTTTCGGGTACTAAACAGACGTTGCCAAAATGACGTTGGCTTTTTGGCGCTTTCAACTGATGGTATAGAAGCTTCTGATTCTACGTCGTTCCTTGATTCAGCATCGCTTTCAGGTGCATATTGAGGTTCTTTGAGTGCTTGAAGTTTTTTCTCGGTCATCAGTTGAAGCTGTTGTGATTGATCGAGTAATCTATGAAGTTCCTTAATCTGCTGATCTTTAGCTTTATTCTGTTCTTCCAGGTGATTAATTACCTGCTTAAATTCATCATTTTTAAACGATTTTTGATCGCTTAATTTTAATCGCATATTATCTGCTATCATCTTCTGTATAGGCGTTTCCAAATGCTTTACGCCGTGTTTAATTTTGACAAATTTAGACACTGATTGAGCATCTATTTTAGACAGTTGATAATTAACTTTATTTTTCGGGACACCCAGTTCATCTGCAAGTTCTTTGATTGTTTTACTCATATTGCTGTCCTCATCTCATGCAATCTAATGCCAATTATAGCAATGGCCGCAGGCGACTACCCATAAAAATACCCGAAACGATCTCAGAAATCGTTTCGGGTCACTTATTTGAATCAGATTTTAAGCCTTATTTGAAGATGTTTCGGGACGTTCCGCTAGGGTACACTTTATCGGAATTAAATAAGTGTCACTCTCATTGTTTCTGGCGTAAATAATCTGAAAGATTGTCACTACCCAGCAGTTGATACCGTTTCAAACACTATAAAAAGTTTGCGGATCAGGCACAGTGTCGTTTAATAAATCAATGATCCTGTTCAATTAGATTGCTTCGATATTTGGAGTATTGGTATGTTGATTAACTCAATAGTCCTGTTTTATCAAGCGCCTCACCGCTTTTAGCGTTGCTTGATATTGGACAATGGCTAATCATTCGGGGCGACCGTTGGTCGTCAGGAGACGCTTCAGAAAGCAGTAAGTAACTACATAATTACGGTATTTTCGCAGCTCAAAATCCAAGAATACATCATTACTGTCAATAGCAAGATACGAATAAGCTTAATGACCGTAGTGTAATAAACAGTGACACCTCGATCCCAAAGTAACTTTTATAATGCCACAATAGCTGAGGCTGAATCTAAAATAGCAGCTAACGGCAGCTAAGATGATGTCTCTTTGAAAGAGATATCATTTTGAAGTGATTCATGCACTCCATCCTTCGTTTATTGGCGTTAAGAATACTAAAATGAGGTCATAGAAGAAAGCTTGAATCAAAATATTTCATTTGACACACAAAAAAAAAAAGCATATATTCACAAAACAGGGTTTTAGGTATCCCTGAAAATCGTGGAGGTGATTTTTAATGCAACAATTCACTAGTTTGTCCGTTGAAGAACTTTCAAAAGTATCAGGTGGCTCCTCAGGTGTTTGGTATGGTATTGGGAAAGAATTAGGTATCATTTGGGCTGCTGCTGGCGACGCAGGATATGATCGTGCTCATAAGTATGGTGGCAAGACAAAATATTAGAATCTTGAGAGAGCTTATTAATTAGTTTTTTATAAGTCCCTCTCAGACACATGTGAGACCTACTACCATCAAGAAATGATCGCTTTGCTTCTTAGGCCATATAGATCTCCAGTAATGTATGTTTCAGTGTCTCTTATGTCATAATATATTTGGAGGATAGTTATTTTATGAATTCTTTAGATCGCTTCTCTGTATTAACGAACGAGCAGGCAAGCACTACCGTTGGCGGTTCGTGGCAGACTGAGCTTGCTAAATTTATTGTTGAACAAGCTGCTAACCATATTGATGACATTGTTAAGGGTTTTAATGCTGGTAATCACCGTCATCGACCATAGGGTAAACATATTGAATGGTCTTGTAATCATTGTGGTGATTACAAGACCATTTTTATGTAAAAGGTAAATTTATGAAAAAAGAGCCCTTGTTATCACAGATTTTTGTAGTATGGATTGTCGGAATAGGCTGGACATTAATTGCGCAACTAGTTCCAACAATTCTAAGTATGATCGGTATGGATATTGATGTTTTAAATCGTGACTTCCGATATCAATTATTGTTTCTATACACTGAAATAATTGGTATTATTTGTATGTTTCTTTATTACCACAACGATCATTATCTCATCCCTATAAGAGGGGAAAATGTCATAAAGCAGTATTTTTCAGGATGGTGCTTTGGCATTCTCTTATTCTTTAGTATATGGGCAACTG
>CAJPNA010000027.1 GCA_905371865.1 uncultured Carnobacterium sp. | reverse complement strand
GAATAAAATCTTGAACCAATAGAATGTTGAATTCTATTTAAGAATACATCAGAAAAGAAAATAGATAAAGCCGCTAGACGAATGTTAGACTGGCGGCTTTGTTCTTCTAAATTCGAGTTTTGATTGTTCTTATAATGGAATTCAACTAGAATAAGAAAGACAGGAATGGGAGTGGCAGTGATGAGGATTGGTTATAAAAATGCATGGATTTTAACAATGGATGATGCCTTCACGGAATATCGTAGTGGGTATTTAGTAATGGGGGAGAGCTTAATTGTTGAAGTGGGCTCAATGCATCAGTTTGAAGAGACCAAGGCAGATGAGTGGATTGATGCACAGGGGGGGATTTTACTTCCTGGATTCGTCAACGCTCATACGCATTGTGGGATGATTCCATTCCGTTCATTAGGAGATGATTGTCCAGACCGCCTAAGACGATTCCTGTTTCCATTGGAACAAAAGGTTGTTGATAAGCCTTTAATTGCCAAGAGTACAGCCTATGCCATTGCGGAGATGCAGCTTGCAGGGGTGACTGCGATGTGTGATATGTATTATTATGAAGCCAGTGTTGCTGAAGTAGCGAAGAAAATGAAGATGCGTTCTATGGTAGGTGAAACAATTATCGATATGAAGACTCCTGATAGTCAAAATACAGATGAAGCCCTAGCATATACCCAAGCATTTGTTGATATATGGAAAGGGGACGGACTTGTACACCCATTAATTGCCCCTCATGCACCAAATACAAATACTGAAGATGTGATGAGAGCTATTCTGGAGTTTGCTAAAGCGAACCAGGTTCCGATTACGCTTCATGTCTCTGAGATGAATTATGAAATCGATTATTTTCGTAAAACATATAACCAAACACCAATCGAATTTTTAGAGTCGCTTGGATTTTTCGAAGTACCAGTCATTTTAGCGCATGGCATCTTGATGACCGAATCTGATGTAGAAATTCTAGCTAAGTATCCAAAAGTTAGTGTCGTTCATTGCATCGGTGCCAATACCAAATCTGCAAAAGGAGTCGCGCCTATTCGTAATTTGTTAGACCATGGAGTGACTGTTGGGTTAGGAACTGACGGACCAAGTAGCGGTAATACCCTGGATTTATTTACACAAATGCGGATGGTTGCTAATTTTCATAAAACTCATCTAAATGATCGTAGTATCTTCCCAGCTAAAGAAATCGTCTCATTAGCCACAAAAGGCGGAGCAAAAGCACTTGGTTTCGAGAAAGAAGTAGGAACGCTCGAAGAAGGAAAAAAAGCAGATATCGTGCTTGTTGAAACAGCATCTGTGAATATGTTTCCTGTTCATGATGCCTATGCAGCCTTGGTATATTCAGCCAATGCTTTTAATGTGCAAGATGTATGGATTAATGGGGAAATGATTGTTGATAACAAGAAGCTAGTGAATGTAACACTAGAAGTACTTCAAAGAGAGCTAAAGGAAGGAATGACAATGTTTGAAGAGTATGCTTTCGAATTATCGAAACAATTATCATTTGAATAAACATACCAAAAAGCGAATCAAAAATTACTTTCAAGGATTAATTTTATATTGAAAGAGTAATTAGTGAGGCAAAGGAATTACCGTATATGGTAATTTTGTATCTTGTATGATACATATCGTGCGTGATACAAACAGTGAAAGATATCAAAAATGATACATCTAGAATTATACAAGAAAATAGCACCAAAGACATTTAAGAAGTGGAGTGTCTTTGGTGCTGCATTCATTTGGCTGAGATTATTTTTACGTATCCATTGTTCTAATTTTTAACAGTTTCGCTATAATTATAGTAATGTATCGTTTTTACTGGATATTTCTTTGGATTAGGTTTGTTTAATTCTATAAAGTCGAGTGTATTGTAGTCAAAAGTGTTTTTACGAATATATACATCACTATTAAAATCAAGAGGTCCTTCGATTCCTTTTTTAATTATAGGAAAACCGGACGAAGAGTATTATCTTCCTCCGGTTTTATTATTATCCTTTTATTTCTTTTCTTTGTTTCCAGCTTGTAATAAAGCTTCTTTAGAAGCTTTAAAGCTAATTTTATCTCCGTCACCGGTGAATTCCTGAGGAAACGCTTTTCTTAATTCAGAAATTTTAGCTTTAGCGTAATCTACTGTTAAACTTTGAATAAGAGTACCGTCTTTAGATTCAATGCTAGCAGTAACGCCATCAATAGCAGTATATTTGTTATTCACTGCTTCGATTTGTTGTTTAGCTTCTTCTTCAGTTACGCCTAATTTCTTTAGGTCATAAGTATTCGTTGCAGTTTGTTTTGTTACTAAATCATTATTATAGTAATAAGTTAAAACTGAATTTACTCCATTTTGATTTAATTCAAATGAAGAGGTTTCTTCTTTACCGCATCCTAGTAATACGAATAGTGCTGCGAAAAATACAGCGATTAATTTCAAGGTTTTTTTCATGAAATTCATCCTTTCAATTTGTAATATACTTGTATTATAAATCTAAAGATTCTATTATGCAAGAAATTTTGTAAAATTCTTGGGATTATCTAAAGAGAAGCATGTTCATTAGTTAGATTTTATAGGGATATGCTATACTAAATCTATCGTGAAATGGAGGAAAGAAAATGAATCAAACAATCGATTTCTTAAAAGAATTAGTAGCCATTCCATCTCCAACAGGGTACACAAAAGATGTTCAAGATTATTTAATTGAAGTGTTAACGGATATGGGATACCAACCAAAACGTACAGCGAAAGGGCTTGTCATTGTAACTGTAGAAGGAGCAAATGATAAAGAGCAACGTGCTATTACGGCTCATATTGATACTCTTGGAGCGATTGTAAGAGCGGTGAAACCAGACGGACGTTTGAAGTTGGATCGTATTGGTGGTTTTGCTTGGAATATGATTGAAGGAGAAAATTGTACCGTTCATATTGCCTCAAACGGAAATATGGTTTCAGGAACAATTTTATTACATCAAACGAGTGTTCATGTATACAAAGAAGCCGGAACGGTCGAACGCAGTCAAGACAATATGGAAGTTCGATTAGATGAGAAAGTCACTAATGAAAAAGAGACACGAGCTTTAGGAATAGAAGTGGGAGATTTTGTGTCTTTTGATCCACGATTTGTTGTCACACCAACTGGATTTGTTAAAAGTCGTTTTTTAGATGATAAGGTTAGTGCAGCAATTTTACTTACCTTATTGAAGAAATATAAAAAAGAGGGAATCATCTTGCCGGTAACGACTCACTTTATGTTTAGTTGCATTGAAGAAACGGGGACTGGAGCTAATAGTAGTATTCCTTCAGAAGTGGTTGAGTTTCTTGCAGTGGATATGGGAGCGATGGGGGACGACCAACAAACCGATGAATATACGGTTTCGATTTGTGTCAAAGATGGGTCAGGACCTTATAACTATGATTTCCGTCAACAGCTAGTCAGTCTTTGCAAGGAAAAAGAGATTCCGTTTAAACTAGATATTTATCCTTATTATGGAAGTGATGCTTCTGCAGCGATGAGAGCTGGGGCGGAAGTAAAACACGCACTCCTAGGAGCAGGAATTGAATCAAGTCACTCTTATGAAAGAACGCATATCGATTCTATTGAAGCGACTCAATCTTTAGTAGATGCTTATTTATTAAGTGATTTAATCGAAGAATAACCTTAACCCTTCCCATAGATTTGTGGGAAGGGCTTTTTTGCTTAAAAATTTGGAATATCTTTGTTGACAGCACTCCCATCAAATAGTATACTCTAAAACGTAAAACTTACGATTTAAGAAAGTGGGAGATGAATGAATAAAAAAGAGAAGGTATTTCTAGGAGGAGCAGTTGCCTTAGGGCTTGTCTTCGCTTCAGGAATGATTTTAGCCAATCAAAAAAGTCAAGTGAATCAAGTAGCAGAAAGTACGGTTGAACAAACGACGATTTCTCCTGAGCAGATGGCGAAGTATGAACAAGCTGCAAAGGAAATTAAAGAGAATAAACCTAAAACAATTGTGGGAGAAGTTTTTGAAAATGGGTATCTAAAGAAACATGGAGACCATTACCATTTTGTATTTGGGACTCCACCTTCTGATGCAATTTATGAGCAGAAGAAACAAATTAGCCAAAGCAACCATTCAGATGATGATTATGTTTTTAATCCAAAAGATATTGTGAGTGAAAATGAATTAGGGTTTGTGGTGAGACACGGTGATCACTATCACTTTATTTATCGTTCACAACTGGCAAATGCTCAAACTGTTACTAGAGAAGATGAAACGGGGAAAAAACGGACTTGTAAATTACTCCGAATTCCTCATGGGGATCATTTCCATGATGTACTAGACTGTGGGGATGGAAGTGCTAATTATACTTTTGATGATGAACCTACCTCTCATACTGGAGGCGGAACGAGTGGGACAGTTGCTGCTGCCTCTACTCCTTCAAGACAACGTCAAAATAGTACGTCTACAACACATACTGTTCAAACGTCTACTTCAGATATGACGACACCAGGGGACAAAGAATTAACTTTGCAATCTCCTGAAATTCAAAAATATTTGGATTATATTACGTATGCATATGGTGTAGAAAGAGATAGTATTAAATTCGAATCAGTTACCAATGATCAAGGTGAATATATTGGAAAAGTATTTGCCTTTCAAAATATGGAGCAAGGGCAAGATAAAAATCATATCCATCCTTGGGTTATTCCATTGAAACGATTTGAAGTACCAAATTCTGATCCGTCGATTCCTGCTGAAGTGAGACTTTCACAGGAAATTGATTTGATTGCAAGACGTATGGGGATTTCTCGTACAGCGATTCGCATTGTCAATGGACGTTTTGATATTCCACACGGAGATCATAGTCATTCAATGAATATCGTGAATAAAGATGGGATTGAAGCTTACGAAAAAAATAAATTGCCAGGAATCGTTCCACCATTTGTGGCAGGGGATTTGAATCAAGAAGAAGTGTTTCAAAAAATTGACGAGGTGAAAACTCGCGCCCAAGAGAAATACAAAGATGATCCAGTTACTTTAAATCGAATCTTAGTGGCTTTAAATGAATATAAAGAACAAGTACAACAAAAAGGAAATTCAACGGAAGGCTTTATGAAAGGACTAGAAAACTTTGAAAAGAAAGTCGTGAATAAAGAACAAGATGTTGAAATATCGATAACACCGCAAGAGCAAAAAATGAATGCCACTCATGAAGATACGATTCGTAAAATTAGTGAGTTATCATTGAAAGACTATGGCGTTACTGCTGATGAGCTAAAGGATTTAGCTACAAAAGCAAGAGAAAGTGGAAAAGAAGCGCAAGTGAATGCAATTGCTTCGCTAATTCAAGCATTACGGGATGCCAATGACCGTATTAGTATTGAAGGGATGCGCTATTTATACTTCTTTACACAACACGTATTAGACCAAGAATTACCAGCTGCTCTAAGAGAAGAGGTGGCTAGCCTTATCAAACGGTATATGGGTTCACGCTTGAACTTTGGAACAACAGCCGTTGAAGCGCTCATTATTGAATCTTATCGCACTAAATTAGCCATTAAAGAAGCGCATAAGAACTTTGATGGCAAAGTTGAAGGTGCCATTGGTAAGAATCTAAAAGAGATTATGACACCGGCTTCTGCAGATGAACTAAGTATCTTAGAGGAAGCAAAAGATTTCTCTGAAGGTACTTTAGATGAAGCGGATAAAGATAATAGTATTCCAAAGAGCTCTATTTTAGAACAAAAAGAAGAGGAAAAATCTACTGAAGTAACAACAGTGTCATCAAGCACTTCAGAGACACCATCTACTTCTACGCAGGAGAGTACAGCAGAAAAGAGCACTAGTGCTCCTGAAACAGAAGCTTCAACCTCTCAAGAAGTTACAACAGAAGCTCCTAGTGAGACGACGAGTGAGCCAACGCAAAAATAGTGGGAAAAGAATAAGGAAAATTGGGAATCAATTTCCTAAATTAAAAGGAAGAAAATATGAATGAAAGCATGTCAAATGGTCTATTTTGGAACGTTGACATGCTTTCCTTTTAGTCGAGAATAGAAATTATGTTATACTAATACAGCATTCTACACGAAGGAGGGGTTTAAATGAGCGTAATGCACTTTGGAGATAATACTTGGATTAACATCAATTCAGATTTGATTAGTGAATACTCATCCATTTATGATACGTATGAAATTGATGATGAAATGATTGAATATGCACTGGATAAAAATGAGCGAGCACATATGGAATACAACCGTCGAACGAAAACGCTGGTTGTTATTTATAATGTATTAAACTTGTCTAAAGAAGAGAACCACTATGAAACGATTCCGTTAACATTCATTGTTCGTCAAAATCAAATTGTCACGATTTCAAATAGTCAAAATGAATACATTATCGATGCGATTGTAGAAGAGTTGGAAGAGAATCTTCATTGGAATGTGTTTAATCTTTTACTGCATAGCCTTTTTGTCATTTCGGAGCATTACTTCCCAGTAATTGAAAAATTAAATAAAGAACAGCAAAATATTAGCAAACTCCTTCGAAAGAAAACGACTAAGAATAATTTATTTGCACTTTCTGATTTGGAAATTGGTGGAATGTATTTAGTATCTGCCACTAAGCAAAATGCAGTTGTATTAGAGCAATTGAAAACGCAACAAGCCTTTAAAGAATTCGATGATTTTGAAAGAGAGCAATTGGAAGACAATATTATCGAAGCAAAACAATTAGTTGAGATGACAGATTTACATCTTCAAATTTTAAGACAAATTTCCGGAACGTATAACAATGTTTTGAATAATAATTTGAATGATACGATGAAATTTTTAACAGTTATCTCGATTTTGATGACCATTCCAGATATTGTGACAGGATTTTTTGGAATGAACGTTCAAATTCCTTTGACAGAACTACGATATGGATGGGCCATTATTCTCTTCATCATTGCACTCGGTTGGATGGGTGCACTCAAAGTGATTCAAAAGCTAATGAAAGATTAAAAAAGAGCAACTTCCCTTATTGAGGAAGTTGCTCTTTTGCTATTTCATCCGTTTTGCTTTTTCAGTATTGGCAAAGTGAATTTTTGCGACTTTACGTAAAGTATCCATTCCGTTGTGTTTAAGAATTATTGCTGCTATTTGATCCACATTGCTTCCTGCACCACTTGGTAGTTTATATCCGAAATCTGCACTTAAAGAGTCTAAACCATCCAGGAAAGCGCATCTAGCAATCATTGATGCCGCTGCTACTGCGATATGATGGCTTTCGCCTTTTGTAATAAAGTACGTTTTATTTTTATCGACTAAAGGCTGTCCTTTTAAATAACGATAATATAATTCTGGCTTACAAAATTGATCGATTAAATACCCTTCAGGAGATTCCGGCATTATTTTTTCACTTAAGAGACGTAGGGCTTGATTATGAAGAAGAGCCTTCATTTCATTTAAGTTTTTGACTTGTTGAATCTCATTGTATTTTTCTGGCCAAAGTGTCAGTAATTTATAAGGAATGACTGCTTTAATTTTAGGAACGAGAGCTCGGATTTGTTCATCCGTTAAATCTTTAGAGTCTTTAACCCCCATTTTTTTAAGAAGTGGGATATGTTCTTTTGAAACGTAAGCACTGGCAACGGTTAAAGGACCAAAGTAAGCTCCGTTTCCAACTTCATCGCTACCCATGACGCTCCAAGAAGAAAAATCCTTTGGAAGAGATAGTTCGTCTTTTGATTTTCCTTCAAATGTTTTCATCAAAGGTTCCAGCTGATTATTTTGAATAAACTCTTCAATGCCTTTTCCTTGGAATAGCACTTTACCAGATTGATAGGCAGTAATGGTTAACCCATCAATCTTCAACCTTAAAATGGCGTGTGGAGGAGGGGACTGTACATATGAAGGATATTTTGCTTCTAATGTGGAAACCTGTTTGGCTGATAGTGTTAATGTTAATGAATTCATAGTAATCCTCCTTGTTCTTTCTAAGAATACCATGAGACCATTTATTCGTCTACTCCTTCAAAAAGAGGATTATTCGTGTTTTTTTGCTCAAAAAATGGTAAAATAAGGTGGCATTATGAGGAATGGAGATGATCTATTGTGAAACAACCGAAATCAAGAGTTAAAGCAGTAATTTCCGGAAAATCCTATACAATTATTGGGAAAAAGTCTCAACAAGAAATGCAAAGTATTGTGAGAGTCTTACAAGAGCAATTAGATCAAATCACCCGAGTATCAGACAAATTATCGAATGAAGAAGTGGCACTCCTAGCAGCGATCAATGCTATTTCAAATCAATTCGAAAAACAAGAAGAAGTCGTCGCATTGAAGAAGAGAATAGAGCAGTTAGAAAAAGAAGTGCAAAATGCGCATCATAAGCGACCTTCCATTGACTCAAAAAGAAAACAAGAATTAGAAAAACAATTTGAATTACAACAAGATTTGTTGAGAAGGTAGGGTTTATGATTACATTAATCATTTTATTTTATTTAATCGTTGGAATCTATACGGGCTCTCGTAGAGGATTAACATTACAATTAGTTTATATTGCGGGTTATTTTATTACCTTTTTAGTGGCAGTATTTACCCATGAAAAGCTAGCTAAATTTTTATCGGTATTTATTCCGTATCCGTCCTATGTTCCAGGAAATCAATTAGCGATCTTTTCTCAAGAACAAGCAATGAATTTAGACCACTCATTTTATAGATTGATTTCATTTTTAGTGATTATGATTTTAGGATGGTTAGTGGTTCGATTCTTAGGATATATTGCTAGCGAATTAACATTTTTACCATTATTAAAACAATTTAACACGATTAGTGGTGCTGCATTAGGATTTGTTATGAACTATTTATTTGTTTATTTTGTTCTTTACGCGATTGCGATGATTCCACTGGCTCCAGCACAAAAAATGATTGAAGGCGGATTGCCAAACTTTATTATTACCAAAACTCCAATTGTGACACAAATTGTTTCAAGTTGGTTATTACCTAAATAAAAACGAGAGCGTGGAACAGAATTGTTCCACGTTTTTTAAGAAAGAAGGACTGTTATGAATTCAAAAATCGAAAAGGTTTTAGAATTTGATAAAATTAGAGCCCAATTAGCTGAATATGCGACCTCCGAAAAAGGAAAACAAATGATTAAAGAACTTCCAATAGAGGTGGAAGAAAAGGCGATTCAAAATAAAATTGAAGAAACAGCAGATGGAGTTGAGCTTCTTCGCTTAAAACAAGGGATTCCGATTCCACGGTTGAAAGATATTAGTTTTGCCTTGAAACGATTGGAATTAGAAGCGGGATTGAATGGGCGTGAATTAAGTGACATTTTACGAGTACTCGCGACAACGCATGAGGTAGAACGTTTCTTTGAAAAAGTCGAAGAAGAGGAAATTGCTTTAAAGCGCGTCCCAAGGCTAGTTGAAAAATTAGAAAGTATCCCTGAAGTGACTAAGGAGCTAGAAGCGTCGATTCGAGAGGATGGATATGTATTAGATAGTGCGTCTCCTACTTTGCATGGCATTCGAGTAGGCATTCAGAAAACGGAACACGAAATTCGTCGCCAAATGGATCAATATCTCACTGGTAAGAATGCCCAATATTTAAGTGATACGATTATCACCATTCGTAATGACCGTTATGTACTTCCAGTAAAAGCAGAATATAAATCTGTATTTGGAGGTACTGTACATGATCAAAGTGCAACGGGACAGACTCTCTTCATGGAGCCTCAAGCAGTTGTTAATTTGAATAATAAATTACGAGAATATCAAGTCCAAGAAAAGCGTGAAGTCGAACGCATTTTATGGGAACTCTCTCAAAAACTCATGCCATACACGAATTCATTACATCAGAATCATTATGTATTAGCACGATTAGACGTAGTAAATGCAAAAGGTCAATATGCTAATGAAATAAAGGCAACAGAACCTATTATTGACCGTCAGAACCATGTCGCGCTTTGGAAAGCATGGCATCCACTATTAGACCGTGAGAAGGCTGTCGCAAACGATATTATTCTTGGAGAAGAGTATCAAGCCATTGTCATTACAGGGCCGAATACAGGTGGAAAAACCATCCTCTTGAAGACGGTCGGTGTCATTCAATTGATGGCACAGATGGGACTGTATATTCCTGCTGGTGAAAATAGCCGTGTAGGAATCTTTACCGAGATTTTTGCAGATATTGGGGATGAACAATCGATTGAACAAAACTTATCAACATTCTCATCTCATATGTCCAATATTGTTTCTATTTTGAAACAAATCAACGATAAGAGCTTGCTTTTAATCGACGAAATTGGATCAGGGACAGACCCACAAGAAGGCTCGTCTCTTGCGATTGCGATTCTTGATTATATTGCAAGTAAGCAAAGTTATGTGATTGCTTCGACTCACTATCCAGAGTTAAAAGCCTATGGTTATGACCGCCCTAAAACCATTAATGCGAGTATGGAGTTTGATGGGGATACTCTTCAGCCAACGTACCAACTCTTGCTGGGAGTGCCAGGACGTAGTAATGCCTTTGATATTTCAAAACGATTAGGCTTACCAAGCATTATTATCGACCAAGCGCGTGGACTTCTTTCTGAGGAAGACCAAGACTTGAATGCGATGATTAGTGACCTTGAGCAAAAACGTCGCCGTGCGCAGCGTGATGCCGATAAGATGCGTCATCAATTAGAGTTAAGTACACAGTTATTAGAAGATTTGCAAAAGGAAACTGAACAGTTTAAAGCAAATAAAGCAAGACTTCTAGAAGAAGCTAAAGAGCGTGCAAATACTTTAATTGAACAAAGTAAGGATGATGCGGATAAAATCTTATCAGAAATCCGTGAATTACAACTGAGAAGTAAACAAAGTACGGTTAAAGAACATGAAATGATTGAGAAAAAGACAGCTTTAACAGACTTGAAACATGAGCAAGCCTTGAAGAAGAACAAGGTGCTTCGCAAAGAAAAAGCGAAGAAGGCGCTGCAAGTCGGACAAAGTGTCGAAGTTCTTTCATTTGGACAACGCGGAACGCTTGTTGAAAAAGTCAGTGACGAGGAATGGGTTGTTCAAATGGGGATTCTCAAGATGAAGATTGCTATAGAAGACTTAGCCCCAATTGCCGAAACGCAAGAAGCTAAACAACAAGTGATTGTGAAAAGTGCTAGAAGTAGTCATGTCTCTTCAGAATTAGACTTACGTGGAAAACGATATGAAGAAGCGATGAAAGATCTTGAATTATATATAGATGCGGCCATTTTAGCTAATTATCCACGCGTTACCATTATTCATGGACGTGGAACAGGAGCCATCCAGCAAGGCGTTCATAAGGTGCTACGTAGCCACCGTTCTGTTGCAAGTTTTGAATTTGCGCCGATGAATACGGGTGGAAATGGAGCGACCATCGTGACCTTTAAGTAAACCGTGAGCAGAATAGTTGGTCACCTTCCGGGGTGTTGCTATACTAGGTTTATAGAAAAAGGAAAGGATGATTTGAATGGTAAAATCATTAACAGATAAAAACTTTGTAGAAGAAACTAAAGATGGAGTTGTTTTAGTAGACTTTTGGGCTACATGGTGTGGGCCATGTCGTATGCAAGGACCAGTTATTGACCAATTAGACGAGGAAATGGGAGACAAAGTAACTTTCACTAAAGTGGATGTGGACGAAAACCCTGAAACCGCTCGTGCTTTTGGAATTATGAGCATTCCAACTTTATTAATCAAAAAAGATGGAGAAGTGGTTAATAAAGTAGTTGGCTACCATGCTAA
>CAJPNA010000026.1 GCA_905371865.1 uncultured Carnobacterium sp. | reverse complement strand
TTAGTATAGCTGGAAATAAACTAGTATAAGGTTTTATCTTGTAGATACAGTGTAACTAATAGATTTCATTTACCTTCTCAAATTCTCCTCAGTATTAATTTGGTTAATTATATCATGTCTAATTAAAATTTTATATAAAAACCCTTTCACAATTGCAGTTCTCACCAAAATACTGTTCCTTAAAGTAGTCGTTAAATCTGAGAGCTTCCAACCATCCTTGTAAACCTTCATTTTTCTCATCTAATCAGCAAAAAAGAGCTCTTATTATCACAAAGAAAAAATAAAAAGACTACTATCTTTGGTAATTTACTAAAGGTAGTAGTCCACTAATATTTTTATTTCATCCTCATTTTAAGTCGCTATTTGCTATTTAAAAAGTATTTTCTATTCCAATCCCAGACTCACTTTGAGCCCTTCGTTAATGGTGTTCATAAAATCCGCATCCACTTGCGTAATTTTCTCAAGAATTCGAGCCTTATCAATCGTACGCAATTGTTCAAGTAAGACAACAGAGTCTCGTTCGAACCCAAATTGGTCTTTTTTGATTTCAATATGCGTTGGAATGTTCGCTTTTGTATTCTTTGCTGTGATTGCAGCAACGATGACAGTTGTGCTAAAGTGATTCCCAACATCATTTTGAATAATGAGAACGGGGCGTTTCCCTCCCTGCTCACTACCAATCACTGGAGACAAATCTGCTAAAAAGACATCTCCTCTTAAAATCTTATCAACCATTGATGTACTCCCTTTTCACGCGATCAGAGATCATACAAATGACTTCATAAGCAATCGTATCTGCACGCTTAGCTAATTCAATTGCTGTAATTTCCTCTTCTTTATTTTTTCCTAAAAGAGTGACTTTTGTTCCGACTGGATATTCGTGAGGCAAACGAATCATACATTGATCCATACATACTCTTCCAATAATAGGACAGCGAACTCCATCAACAATGACATCCCCTTTATTGTAGGCACGAATATATCCATCCGCATACCCTACTGGTAAAGTAGCAACCCATTGAGGCT
The DNA here is from genome assembly GCA_905371865.1 of uncultured Carnobacterium sp. Lineage (GTDB taxonomy): Bacteria > Bacillota > Bacilli > Lactobacillales > Aerococcaceae > Granulicatella. Next base: position 11,327 of record CAJPNA010000026.1, on the reverse strand, counting down.
CTTCAGCTGTGTAGGTTGCTCCATAGCTAACCGTATCCCCTATTTCCAGTTTCTTAACCTTGACCATCTCTGTTTCCCATTGCAGGGCTGGCGTTAGGAGCTCTTCATCTTCAACGCATAAGTCCTCATTAGAAGGATTAATACCATACAAACCCATGCCATAACGGATAATATCACTATCACCGGAACCATGCCAAATTGCATATGCAGAATTGGAGCAATGAATATGAGGGGGTATTTCTTCCAACTCCTCAATCATACCATTGAATTTTTCTTCTTGTTTTGTTAAATGCGACGTATCTTCTTCGTCAGCTGTCGCAAAGTGTGTAAACATTCCTTCGAACTCGAATGGACCATCTCGTAAAACAGCCTCAACTTCCATTAATTCTTTTTCATTCACGACACCAATACGACCCATTCCCGAATCAACAGCAACATGTACTTTTAAGGGTGTTTCCTTTAATAGCAAAGCAGCCTGATGGAGCCATTCTACCGAGTCGACCGTAGCAGTAATGTGATTTTTTGCTAATAGTGGCACATCTTCCACACGACTTAATCCAAGGATTAAGACTGGTTCCATAATTCCCGCTTCTCTTAAAGCAAAAGCTTCATCGACATTTGCGACACAAAATCCCTGAACGCCTGCTTCTAAAGTAGCTTTGGCAACAGGAATCATACCGTGTCCATATGCATTCGCCTTTACAACTGCATAGACTTGTTTAGGAGAACTCAATTTAGATTTTAGTTTAGAAATATTTTGTTTAATAATTGATAAATCCACTACAACTCTCGTGTTTCGATGGATTGCTTTTAACATGATGATTCATTCCTTTTTTAATTGGATTCAAGTAGGACAACCGCGTAGGCATCATGATTCGTATGCGTAATCGATATCCACGTTTGATGAGAATACCGTGCACATACAAGAACTGGTTTTCCTTCGGCATCATTAAACACTTCGATGTCTTGAAAAGAAACATGCTGTCCAATTCCAGTGCCAAGCGCTTTAGCATAGGCTTCTTTAGCTGCAAATCGTCCCGCAAGGAATTCCACTTTTCGTTTAAAAGGGAGCGTATGATATTTTTCCAATTCTTTTGGTGTTAATACTTTTTCCAAAAAAGATTTAGGTTCTACAACGATTTTTTCAATACGTGACAATTCTACCGCGTCCATACCAAGTCCCTTAATCGCCATCCGTTTGTCGTCTCCTTCATTATGATTCATTCCTACATTTTAACAAATTTACCATCATTTGTCAGAAATTTGAACAATTTCTAAGATTTCCATAATCCAGACCACAAGACCACTTCACCCGTTTTAAGAGAAGACTGTACATCAATAATGCGCTGATTACTGCTTCCCCTAAATTGCAAGGTCAAATCTTTTTTAGCGAGTTCAAATCGTCCATCCACCAAAATATCAATCAAACTTAATAATTCTAACTTATCTTCAGTTTCTTGCATCAGCTCTTCCCAAGTATATCCTGTCCAAGACCAAATATCTTTGGTATTTCCGTAAGCTTTCCTTAGTGCCTTGACTAAAGACAGACAAACACCTGTATTTAAAAAAGGTTCTCCACCCAGAAGCGTCAACCCTTGGCAATAAGAAGCTCCAATATCTGAAACAATTTGCTCTTCTAACTTTTTAGTATATGGTATTCCGTAATTAAAATTTTGAGCGATCACATTATAACAGCCTTCACAGGCAAAGAGGCAGCCACTCACATATAGTGAACAGCGTACCCCTTCCCCATCGACAAAATTATACGGTTTGTAACTGGCAATTTTTCCTTTGGAATATTGCTCACTCGTCCACTCCTTGGGGTTTGGATTATTCATCCTCCATCACTCCTAAAGCGTAACGTTCTTTCAGCTTCGGCATATGTTTCACACGTGAAGAAATTTCCACATGACGTCCATGTACCATTGGACGCGCTTGAGGGTTTCCAAGGTAGCCGCAAGTCCGTTTCACAACGTCACATGTTTGTGGATCATGGTTTTTACATTGCGGACATTCAAATCCTTTAGCAGTTGGCGTAAATTCACCATCGTATCCACATTTATAACAATGATCAATTGGGGTATTCGTCCCAAGATATCCCACTCTATCATATGCATAATCCCATACGGCTTCTAAGGCTTTTGGATTTTGTCGAAGGACCGGGTACTCGCAGTAATGAATAAATCCACCCGAAGAAAATACTGGATAATCTTTTTCGAAATCAATTTTTTCAAATGGTGTTGGATTTTTACGTACATCGTAGTGGAAGCTATTCGTATAATACTCTTTCTCCGTAATATCCGGTACCAAACCAAATTTTTCGATATCGAGTTTGCAGAAACGATCGGTCAAGCTTTCACTTGGAGTCGCATAAACACTGAAATGATAACCGTATTCGTCCCCCCATGCATCTGTATGTGCCTTCAGTGCTTTTACAATCTCTATAGTAAACTCCTTTGCCTCCGGATTCATTTCCCAGTTTGGACCGAAGAATGCTGTTGCCGCTTCGTAAAGTCCAATATATCCTAAAGAAACAGTAGCACGACGATTTCTAAACAGAAGATCTACTGCTTCTCCATCCTTCAATCGTTGTCCAAATGCTCCATAGTGATAGAGTACAGGCGCATTATCTCTTTGCGCTTCCTTACAACGTTTAACACGGTATGTCAATGAGTCCTTACAGATTGCTAGTTTCTCTTCGAAAATTTCCCAGAATTTGTCAATCGAACCTTCCGCTTCTAGCGCAATTCGAGGAATATTCAGAGTAACGACCCCTAAATTCATTCGACCATCGTTCACTTCTTGCCCATTTTCATCCTTCCATCCTTGTAAGAACGAACGGCATCCCATCGGCACTTTAAAACTACCGGTTAATCTAACGATTTGATCATAGTTTAATACATCTGGATACATTCGTTTTGTTGCACATTCTAATGCTAACTGTTTTACATCATAGTTTGGATCGGTTGCCTCTAAGTTGACTCCACGTTTTAACGTGAAAACTAATTTAGGGAAAATCGCTGTTCTCTTCTCTTTGCCAATCCCTTTCATTCTTACTTGCAGGATTGCTTTTTGAATACAACGTTCAAAACGACTCGTTCCAAGTCCAAATCCTAAAGTTGTAAAAGGGGTTTGTCCTTGAGAAGTATAGAGTGTATTGATTTCATATTCTAATGACTGCATCGCGTCATAAATATCTTTTTTCGTTTTTTTCATCGCAAAAGCTTCTTGACGGTCCACTCCGTCAATCCACTCCTTGGCGTCTGTTAAATGTTTTTGATAGTTTAATTCCGCATAAGGGGCCAATAATTCATCAACACGATTAGCCGAACATCCTCCATATTGGCTACTTGCGACATTCGCAATGATTTGAGCCATTTGAGCAGTTGCTGTTTGAATCGATTTTGGAGATTCTACCTCGGCATTTCCAATCTTGAATCCAAGGCCTAACATATGTTCAAAATCAATTAAGCAACAATTGGTCAATGGCATATATGGATGATAGTCTAAATCGTGATAATGAATATCCCCTTTTAAATGCGCATTGGCGACATGAGGAGGTAATAGTTTTAATCCAATAATTTTTCCAACTGTACCCGCCGTTAGATCCCTTTGAGTATTAAAAACTTTACTATCTTTATTTGCGTTTTCATTAACTACGCTTGCATCTTTATTCGTCAATCGAGACAGTGCCCATTGGAAATCTAGTTGATTTTTTCTACGTAAATCACGATCCACTCTGTATGAAATATATGCTTGTGCTAATTCAGACTCCCCATCTTCAATTAAAAAATGTTCAATAATACTTTGAATTTCATAAATTTGAATAGTCTCACTAAATCTTCTAGAAATTTCTTGGAGAACTTCGTCTACGATTCGATTCAATTCCGCTTCTCTTTTAGCATCCATTTCTCCATTTAACTCTGTTTCTGCTTTAAAGATTGCTCGTTCGATTTTCTCCTTTTGAAATTCAACTTCTCGACCATCTCTTTTAGTGACTAATAAGGTCTTCAATTCTTGTACACACATCACAATCCCTCCTTAAAACTCTTGAATCTATTTTAACATGCTGAATTTAAAAATCAACCCCTAAAACACAATATATTGTGTTTTATAATTGTTAAAATTAACAATATATAGTGTGTGAAGTTGCAAAAAAACTCTCTGACACATCTGTCAGAGAGTCTAAATTGCTTTATTTTTGTGCGTTTTTAACAGATTCGACCATCTTATCCCAAACGTTTTCCATATCTTGTACCAGTTTTAATTGTGTACGTGCGCGGTCCAAATTTTGTCCCGAACGTGTTGTTTGATAGTAGACGTCGCCATTAATGTAGTCCGTCAAGAAACGAATTCCTTGTTCCAGCGTAATCACGCGAGCTCCCCAAGGTAAGTATTCTAATTCAGCCTCTGTCAAGATTCCGTTTGTTCCTTCGATAAAGCCTTTCACATATGTTTCGTATAAGTCGAAATCGAAGTTCACTTTTGATAAATCAGGTTCGTCCTCAGCGCAGTCATTAGCACCAAAACGAATGGAATCCCCAAAGTCAAACAATACTAGCCCTGGCATTACAGTATCTAAGTCCACAATGCATAGTGGTTCTTTTGTTTGGCTATCGAACATAATATTATTTAATTTTGTATCATTATGCGTTACACGAAGAGGCAATATACCTTCATCTAACAAATCATATAGTAAGAAGCAATCTGCTTTACGATTTTGAATAAAGTCGATTTCTGCTTGAACCTCTTTTACTCTTCCTACACGATTTTCTCGGATTGCTTCTTCCAATTGACGATAACGATTCCTTGTATCGTGGAATTGTGGAATCACTTCTACTAATTGGCTTGCATCGAAATCGTTTAAGTCATAAGCAAAACGGCCGAATGCTTTTGCAGTAATATAAAATTGCTGCGGATTTTCTACTTTATCTAATGAATAACTGTTTTCCACCGAATCATAAATACGCCAGTATGATCCATTATCCAAATTTGCAGTTAAATGGCCCTCCTTGGTGCGGATAACACGGAGCGTTTCACGAGAAGCGTCACGTCCTTCAGCTTCATATTTTTCTCGAAGATAGCTTGTTACTTTCTCGATATTTTCCATTAATCCACGCACATTTGGAAAAATATTATGATTAATGGCTTGCAATACATACTGCTTTTCTTTATTTTCATGTGTATGAGTAATTTGATAAGTTTTGTTAATTAATCCATTCCCTAAAGGTTGAATATCTACAAAATCCCCTGGTAGTTCATAATATTCATAGGCCACTTTGGCATCCTTTAATGGATTTTCTACTACTGTCATTCCTTTTTCTCCTTTAGCAATTTACAAATAATACATTCCCATTGTACCGCTTCCAAGACTAAAAAGGAAGATATAACGCGAAAAAAACATGCAGAAGAACACATAGGTTCCTCTGCATGAATCATTGATAAAAATATTATCTATTCTCCATAATCGCATCAATTAAGCCATATTCTAAGGCTTCTTGTGCGGTCATGTAGTTATCACGATCTGTATCTTTTTCGATACGTGATAATTTTTGTCCTGTTTGTTTTGCCAAGATTTTATTTAAACGTTCACGTGTTTTTAGGATTTGACGCGCTGCGATTTCGATTTCTGTTGCTTGCCCTTGCGCTCCTCCTAAAGGTTGGTGAATTAAGATTTCAGCGTTTGGTAAAGCGAATCGTTTCCCCTTCGCACCTGCTGTTAATAGGAATGATCCCATGGATGCTGCAAGTCCCATCGCAATCGTTTGAACATCAGCTTTAATGAAATTCATCGTATCGTAGATGGCTAAACCAGCTGTTACACTTCCACCTGGAGAGTTGATATACATGTAAATATCTTTCTCAGGATCTTGTGCATCTAAAAATAATAATTGCGCGATAATCGCATTTGCCATCTCATCATGAACGGGTCCGCTCACCATAATAATACGGTCTTTTAATAAACGTGAGTAAATATCATAAGCGCGTTCTCCACGAGAGGATTGCTCGATAACTGTTGGAATTAAATTCATACTACTTCCTCCAAATCTAATATTTGTTTAAGTCTACTTCAATAGTCAATAAAGGTCAATTTATATGCTTCCTAATTGATAAATCTAAAAATCTTATCCCAAATTTCTTTAGAAAAAATATCTAGTGGATTTTTACCTTCACCAAGAACTGCATATCCAATCATTAAACCAAGAGCAAATAAGATGAGCGCAAGCAAAAGGAAAACTAAGATGCGCAAAAGTGCAGTAAATAGTAAATATCGACTATTCTTTAATTGTTCCCTCATGATTCTTCTGTCCTTTCATCATCAATCATATGAGCGGTTGGATTCATTACGACTTTCTTCGAACTAAAAATTCTACGAATGGCAGCAAAAATACCTCTTTCTGATTTAATTCGATTTAATAAAATTCCTGTCCCAATTGCTACGCTTTGAAGCGGATTTTCTGCAATCATCACTGGAACTTGAAGTTTTTCAGAGAGCATGCGGTCAATCCCATTAATCAATGCGCCTCCGCCTGTAACCATCACACCGCGTTCTATAATATCTCCGGCTAATTCTGGAGGAGTAGCCTCTAGAACAAGTCTTGCTTCTTCTCCAATGGTATCTAACATTTCTTTTAAGCAATGATAGATTTCATTCGTATAGATTGTCACCGTCTTTGGAAGTCCTGTCGTCATATCTCTTCCTTTGACAATCATATCAGATTCATCTTCTACTTCCACTGCACTTCCAAGAGACATTTTAATCGCTTCAGCAGTTCGTTCTCCAATAATTAATTGATACTTGTCTTTAATATATTCGGAAATGGCAAAGTCCATATTGTCCCCAGCTAATTTAATCGAGCGACTTGTCACAGTTGAGCCCATCGATAAGACGGCAATATCACTCGTTCCACCACCAATATCAATCACCATATTTCCAATTGGAGAAAAAATATCTAAACCTACTCCTACAGCGGCCACTTTTGGTTCTTCTTCTAAATAGATATTTCTTCCACCACATTTAATTGCTGCTTGAATAATTGCTTTTTGCTCTACAGTCGTAATATTAGTGGGCGTACAAATTAAAATATCGGGTTTTGAAAACCAACTGTTTAAGTTTAATTTTTGCATGAATAATTCTAATAATTGCTCAGTAACCGCAATATCCGCTATTACTCCACCTTTTAATGGATGATGAACATTGATTTCTTTTGGAGTACGTCCTACCATTTGATAGGCTCGTTCACCAACTGCAATCACTTCTCCAGTACGCTCATCTAAAGCAACTAATGAAGGTTCATTTAATATAATCCCGCGATCTTTTAGAAATACTAAAATATTCGCAGTTCCTAAGTCAATACCAATGTCTCGAAGCATGAAAGTCTCCTCTCTTATAAATATTCCTTTGATTTAAATCCATTTTTAAAAAGTACAAGGACATAGGAGCCTACTAAAAATGCAGCTGCTAATCCTAAACTATACTGAATAACACCTAAAATTCCATATTTATCGACATTCAAGAAGAAATAAGGGAACGGTTCATCGGGGTTATTTCCAATGGGGATTCGTGTAATTAACGCAATCGCAACAGAAATAATTGCATACGCCAATGGTAAAATCGTCCATAGAAATGGATCCCACCACTTATAACAATGCCCTTTATCAAATAGTGCCCAATCTAACAATGCTCCATAAGGAACAATATAATGCACTAGAAAATTTTCTATCGTCCAAAATTCTTCAGGTGTTTTTAAAGGAGCTAGCATAAAATGATAAACCAGTCCAGTTAGAAGAATCGCAACTGTCATTCCACCTTTTAAGCGAATATCCCACTGACTCCAATGGCCTTCCTTACGGTATTTTAACAGTAAGGTTATTAGAAAAATAACTACTAGTAAATTAGATTGATTGGTGTAATAGCGAATAGAATGCCATCCATGGAGAAACATCTCCATTAAGAATCCCACTAAAGCACATGTAGCAATGACTCCTTTAGAAATTAAACTTAGTTTCAAAAATGTTTCTTTGTTCATTCCATTCCTCTTTCTAAAGACACTAATTCTCTTTATTATAGCATAAATGCTACAACAGTCGGTATTAATAGCCTAAACAAAAAGGGCCGGCATTCGCCACCCCTTATTGGTAAACTAGATTAACTGCTTCGATGATTGATTAAATCATGCGGACTCACTACTGGAGTCGCATTCACCCACCTTGCAAAATTACGAAGTGGAATATACAGAATATAATAAATCACTATATTCAGCATTAATGTTGCCGCTAATCGTGCCACTAAGAACTCATTCAAGTCCATGCTAACAACTCCTCTTAAGGCATATACGAAGTAAACAGATACTTCTGTCAAACTTAAGAAAAACACTAATGCTATCCCTAACGTAAATGGATTTTGTAAAATATTCGTACGCACTAAACGAATTACTCGGACAATGACTGCAAATATTCCCATATAAATCCCTAGAATTCCTGCGTAATAACTATCTACTAAAAAGCCTGCAATGGTCGAAAACCAAAACATCGCCTTATGGTCAATCATAAAATTCAGCATTACAATTGCAATGATAATAATTCTTGGCGTTAAACTGTAGCCAGAACGCAGAAATAAGGTTGAAAAATGATTGGTTAATACACCATCCACTAGGAAAGCTAGAATAAAGACAAACAATACCCAATAAACTCTTCTGGAGTTACGCATTATTGCCCCTCACTTTCGCTTGTACGAATGACAACTGTTACATAACGAACATCATTCGTATCTGCCGCAGGACGAATTTTCACTTCTTTATATAAACCAAAACGATCCATTGCCACTTCTTCAACTGTTCCGATATAAAGTGAATTTGGAGAAATTCCACCTAAACCACTCGTCACAACTTTATCCCCGACTTTAATATCTTGAGTAGCTTGAATTTGGCTCATGACAAGCATATTCGACTTTTCGTCATATCCGGTAATGGTCCCGTAGATAGGTTCTTTTTCATTTTGAATCATAGCCGCAACACGAACCAAAGTATTATCAGCATTCGATAACAATGCAATCCGTGCGCTTGTAGGATTGACATCTAAAACTTTTCCTACTAAACCATTATCACTCATCACAGACATTTGAGGTTGGATTCCATCATTTGCACCTTTATTAATCGTTATTACATCACGCCAAGTATCCGGGTTTCGCGCAATTACTGTAGCGTTCACTAAAGTATAATCGTTGAGCGTATCTTGCAACTTAAGCGTTTCTTTCATCTTTTGGTTATCGCGTTTTAACTCACTCAATTGAACTTCTAATTCATGAATGGTATTGATTTTTTGTTTTAACGATTGATTTTCTTGATAGGTATTTGATAAATCATTCACACTATCGATAAAATCATTAATACTATTTGCTGGATAAGAGACTAATCTTCCAAGAATATTAGTTACATCATTAACACCTTGAGTCACGATATTACTTCCGTAAGTAAGGGAATACATGATTAATGCTACTGCAACAATGATTCCGATTACCCAACCAATTAGTTTCTTATTTGAAAAAATTGGATTCACATCATCACTCCTCTATTAAATTATTCAACGGACTCTATTTTTTCATTAATGATGGATTTGCTAAAATCGCACCTGTTCCTAGGGCAACACAGTCGAGTGGATTATTGGCCACAAAGGCTGGTACTTGTGTTTCCTTCGAAATCATCTCAGCAAGATGACGAAGCATTGCGCCTCCACCTGTTAATACGATTCCATGATCAATAACATCCGCAGAAATTTCTGGAGGTGTTTGCTCCAATACATCTTTTACTGCGTCTAAAATTTGATGAATAATTTCACTCATCGCAACTGCAATTTCTTTTGCAGGCACTTCAATAACACGTGGTAATCCCGTAACCATGTCACGACCACGTACCTGCATGTTACCTTGAGCTTTTTCGACAGAAGCAGAGCCTAATTGAATTTTTAAATCCTCTGCTGTACGTTCACCAATGAGCAGATTATAAGTTTTACGAACATGCTGGATAATAGCCTCATTGAGCTCATCTCCACCTACACGAATCGAACGGCTATTCACGATTCCTCCTAAAGAAATCGTTGCTACATCCGTTGTTCCCCCACCGATATCGACAATCATGCTTCCAGTTGGATCTGTGACAGGAAGTCCCGCTCCAACCGCAGCAGCGAATGGTTCTTCAACCACATACGCTTCTTTAGCTCCAGCATATTTTGTTGCATCTAAAACGGCTCTCTTTTCAACATCCGTAATGCCGCTTGGCACACAAATAATGACCACTGGCTTAAAGAATGAACGTCCCATAATCGACTGAATGAAATACTTCAACATTGCTGTCGTCGTATTGTAGTCAGCGATTACGCCATCTTTCATTGGTCGTAAGGCCACGATATTTTCTGGTGTTCTCCCAATCATTTCAAATGCAGATTTCCCTACTGCGATAATTTCTTCTGTAACGATATTTTTTGCAACAACGGAAGGTTCACGTGTGACAATTCCTTCATCTTCAAGATAAACAATTGTGTTAGCTGTTCCTAAATCAATTCCGATATTTTGTGCTTTAAAATTTAATGCAACCACACTGCTTCCTCCTTCGATAATTCTTCTACAGACTAAGCTGTAAGAATTCTATTCTAGTATAGCAGAATTTGGCTTTTTATTCTTGTATTTTATAGATTTTTAGGAAACTTTTTTATTTCGTAATATTAAAACGGTTTCTGTAATATTTTGGTGATATTTTTTGTGTAAAAATCTGATGAGCTTTCAGCTGGAATGGGAGAAACTAGAATATCTTTTGTGTTGTTTTGAAAGACTGCGAGCACATTCGGATATCTTCATAAGAACAACAATAGCTATACCTGAACGAGCCACTGTCTCGTTTCCTATCGAGCTTCAAACTGAGTCTAAGAAATAAATTTCCATAGTCAGTAATTCACATCGATTATTACCGCTATTGTTATTCCTATAGAATCCGAATACTCTTCGTTTTTCAACTAGCGAAATGCTATATTTCTCCCATTCCAGCGAAGGGCGCTTATGACAGAAAATTCACCAAAATTTTGAAACGGACTTACAGAATAAAAAAATTTAAGAATAAAAAAAATTCTTGAAAGGGGGAACAAAAAAGCAGCTCGGTCAGAGAGCTGCTTCGATAACGAAATTGTTAACATATTCGATAACGGTAAAGAAATTAATGACTAGTAAGAAGATGCCTAAACCAATAATAAAAAATTCCATGATGTTTCTCTTCAAATTTAATTCAAGTGTACTAAAGTTACGTTGGTGCGTCAACTAAACGATCGAACAAAAATAC